>CAZEWU010000179.1:0-3622 GCA_964516155.1 uncultured Caldisericota bacterium | reverse complement strand
TCCCTGCTTCTCTGCCGCAATCGAACTCCACTGGACTGTCATGGGAGGACGCGTGAACGCATGTCCGTCTTCAAGAGCATAGAAAGAGTACCCTTTCTCATTGATCTCGACAATATCACCATCATGCAGAGGGATAATACGATTCGTATACGTCAGAAGAGCAGGTGTATCCGAGCTGAAAATCAGTTCTTTATCGCCAACCCCGAGGACAAGCGGCGAAAGCTTCCGGACGGCGACGACGCGCCCCGGGAAAGCTTTGCCTACGACAAGAAACGCATAGGCACCCTCCAGCTGAAGAGCGGTTTTCCGGGCAGCATCCAGCAAGTCCTTCCCTGCATCCAGCTGCTCTTCCATGAGATGAGCGATCACCTCCGTATCGGTATCGGAGACAAACGTATGCCCTTTGCGGATCAAATCCTGCCGCAGAGTCTGATAGTTTTCAATGATGCCGTTATGGATGACTGCAACCTGGTTTTTGCAATCGACATGAGGGTGTGCGTTACGCTCCTCAACCTTGCCATGCGTCGCCCACCGGGTGTGACCGATGCCCGTCGTTGCCGTATAATCAGAGTTCTTGACAGCTTCTTCGAGTTCTTTCAGCTTACCCCGCCGCTTGACGACTACCAGCTCACCTTTCTCAATAATCGCCAGACCAGCCGAATCATAACCACGATACTCCAGCTTGCGCAAACCCTCGATAATAACAGGAACAGCTTTGCGCGGCCCGACGTATCCGATAATTCCACACATGTCACATGCCTCCACTTTCGCTGACAGACAACAGAACCGATTTAAGATGTTCCGCCAGCGATGTCAAATACTCTGTATCTTTCCCTTCAAGAAAGATGCGGATCAACGGCTCCGTTCCGGACGGCCGCACAACCAGACGGGCCGTCGTACCGAGCTCTGCACGCACTTTCTCCACTTCAGCGACAAACGCAGGATGAGACGCGATCTTTTTATCCTTCACCCTGATATTCTCCGCGATCTGTGGATAGAGTTCAACTTCGTTCAGAATATCGACCATATCCTTCCCGGACTCCTGCAGGTACCGGAGGACAGCCAGTGATGTTGAGAGCCCATCTCCGGTAACATTCTGATACAGGTTGATGATGTGCCCGGATTCTTCCCCTCCCAGCACGAAGTTACCTTCATGAAGTCGATCCAGGATGTACCGGTCGCCGACATTCGTACGCTCCAGTTGGATTCCACGGTTCTCCAGAGCCTTTTCCAGTCCAAGGTTTGTCAGAACCGTCCCGACAACCGTATTACCTTTCAGCTCATTATGCCGTGCAAGACCAGTCGCCAGGATATAGAGCATGATATCGCCCGATACCCGTCGCCCTCTGCGATCCGCCATGATGACGCGATCTCCGTCGCCGTCATGCGCAATTCCGAGGTCCGCATGCTCGGCCACAACACGCGCAGCAACAGCGTCAGGGTGGGTGGATCCGCAGTCTTTGTTGACAAGAGTACCATCCTCGATGGTGTTCATTTCAATAACGTCCGCTCCGAGCTCACGCAGAAGAACGGGGGTTGTGTGACTTGTCGCTCCATGTGCTGTATCGACAACTATTCTGAGGCCCTTCAGTGAAAGCCCGGCGTTCTTGCCTTTGACAAGTGCAATGTAACGTTCTTTTGCATCGTCCAGTCTGAAAGCCATCCCTACCTCATCACCGTGTACTTTCGGCAGATTGCCCAGTTCTACCAGTCCAAGATTAGACTCAATGGTCTCTTCCTCTTCGTCGGCCAGTTTGTGGCCTCCGGGACCGAAAAACTTGATGCCGTTATACTCCGGTGGATTATGAGAGGCAGAAATCATAGCTCCGGCCATGTACGTGCTGTCGTTTGCCAGGAGAAGCGCAAGCCCCGGCGTTGGGAGTACTCCAAACCAGTCTACGGCCACTCCGGTTTCCATGAACCCTGCCCCAAGCGCTGCGGCAAGCATCTCTGAGGAAACCCGGGGATCCCATGCAATAGCAACCTTGCGCTTACCGCCACGGGGACAATGGTTCCCAAAATAAATCGACCCTGCAGCTCCAAGAGATAAAGCAAGTTTGGACGTTATTTGAGCGTTTACGACGCCTCGGACACCGTCCGTTCCGAATAAAATTCTCTTAGTCATACCTTTACTATATGACCCTTGGCCCGCAGCGCAAGCAGTTCTCCTCCACACATGCTGGGACATAACGCAGGAAGCTCCTCACCCGCTGCTGTATATATCGTGAAAATTTCTGTCTGCCTCTCCTGCCCAGCATAAAGTGAGCCAAGATCTCTGCGGAGGGAACAGTTATAGAAACATTTCGTCGTATATATACTGTAAAGGAAGTCCAATCCTTCAGAATTACAGTAGGCAAACCGGTTCACCCGCAGCAAAGTGAAGCGGCATAGCTCGAAAGGGGTCGATAGCGGACAAGCCTAAAGCAAATTTCTATACCATTTCAAATTGAGAGAGGAAGGGGGTGCGCTACATGGCAGAGAAAATCATCTATACAGAGGTGAACGGCTACCTTATCCCTGATCTCTCGCTTTGCCTGACGACGGGCTTGGAGAAAAAGTCTACATCGGCATTTGGGGACAGCGGCGGCTCGACTATCTGAAAAATCACAAATGGTATCTGTACTTGGAACTGCTTATGTCCAGTAAATTGTGGGCTCATTTGCATGAAATTGACGTTACCACCAGCAAGCGGTGGAAATGGATAATCAAGCAGATGATGAAAGCGCAGGGTGTGACCGAACAGCTTAAAGCCAATGACCAACTGACATGGGTCAGAAAGGCCAACAATATCCGCGCCTGCGCGAATGAGATTATCCAAAACGAACTGATTTACGATTGAATCACCAATTTCATGCGGACAATTAGCCACTTTTAGCAACCCCAAAAGAGCGTAAAACCAAGCCTTTTCAGCCACCCGTCTTCCATTTTTTCGGATTGTCAAGGAGAGAGGAGTATACTGCCAGCTCCCAAAACTGTTCACAGACGCGCTTAGGAGCTGCTTTTAGCCCTGCTCTTCGTTATACTGATTCTTACACATCGTGGCGAGCAAAAGGCGGCGTTTGGGTGCCCGGCAATAAACGTCTTCTGACACTGTCGGCAGGCGCGAAGCGGGTGTGTCTCGTCGGCCGGTATAAAGCTGAACATCATTTGCACGCCCAGCAGCAGGGAATGAAAATCCCAAACGATAGCCGGCTTGTCCAGCAGGGCGATGTGGTAGGTCAGCACGACGCTTCCCGCAAACTGAAAGCGGTGTATCAGTCCAAAGGCCACAGCGGAAAGCGGATTACAAACTGTTCCATTTATGGTTATCTTAAAGACCTGAACGATAAAAACAAATGAGTGATCGACCCGGTGGCCGCCGACGTTGTGCAGCGCATTTTCACCATGAGCGTTGAGGGTAAAGGCCCGTTTCAGATTGCTCAGACGTTGACGCAGGAAAAAGTTGAAACGCCGGGGGTTTATCAGGCCCGGCTGGGCGTGGAAACGCGCAAAACAGCAGTCGTCAAACACCCCCGCCGGTGGAGTGGCACCACGGTTTCCAGCATCCTCGGGAAGCCGGGTAGATTGTCCACAAAATTCACCTGCCGGAGCGTCAAAAAGATATACGGAATAAGGTGTGGGA
>CAZEWU010000178.1:0-3630 GCA_964516155.1 uncultured Caldisericota bacterium | reverse complement strand
GTTCAGGTATGCTGCGTTCTTCTCGCGCGCACCGTCCAGGTTGCCGCTCCAGAAAACCGGCGGCTTGATCCCCTGGCTGAGCAGCGCGCCGGCCGTCTCCATACTCAGGCAATGAACGATGAAGTTGGCGGCGAGGTTTGACGTCGGTCCTACGGGCTGCTCGAGACCGTCCAGTTTGATGACGGCGTCCCCGGGCACGCCGCAGTTGTCGATGACGACGTCGGCCACTTCAAAGAGGCGCTTGCCGCTCTTGTCACGCGATGGCTGTGCTCTGGAGTATGCCACCGATGTGACGGCGATGACCGGGATCCCGCGTTTCCGGGCCCCGATGGCCATCTGCACCGGCACGGGGTTGCGACCGGAATTGGAGATGATGATCAGTACGTCCCTGGGCGTCAGCCGGTGATAGTCGAGGATCAGCTCCGCATAACCGTCGAGACGTTCGGTGAACTCGGATTTCGAGACCTCCCGGTCACCAGTCACCCCCTGCTCAAGGATGGCATAGACCGGAACGATCGTCCCAGCGCGGTACATGATCTCTTCGGCGATCGTAGGCGAGTGGCCCGTGCCGAAGGTAAAGATGAGCCCGTCGTTCTTGATCGCTTCCGCCATCAGGCCGGCGGCCTTCAGGATGTTTTGCTTCTGCGTGGTAACGATCTTGTCAATGATGCCATGGACTTTTTCGGCGTACAATTCCGTACTCATGCTAAAACCTCCCTGTGTTCTAGTCCGGTAATGATACGATTTCAACTCTACAGTAACCGACGGGAAAAACAATCCGGGACGCCTGCCGTCCTGATAATCTGCAGGATGTGAACCATCTTTGTCTGGGGGCGTCAGAGGCACCGTGGAGACAAAGGGTTATGCGCCTTTCATGAGCGCGGGCGGCAGAATGCCGGTATCTGCCACAGGTCATCACCGGAGTCATGGGCGCTGCAGCCGCCTGGGACGCAGCTGCACACTCCGTGAATGTCACAGGCGGTCTTGGTTCTATCAGGCTGACTCCCGGCAAGGCGACAGCCGTTGTCAACAACTTTACTATTCCCATCGATACGGACACCAGAGTCATTCCGCTTATCGCGAACGGGCATATCCTTCTGCCGCTGCGCTTCGTCGCAGAGTCGCCGGGAGCGACCGTGAGCTGCAATCGGACGGCCGGAACAGTCACGATCACCTGTCTGGCATGCCAGATACCCGGGTGGGACAACAAATAGGTGTGTCCCTTATGGGACAAGAATAGAGAAGAAAAGTTGACAATTGTGTGGAGAATGGCAAGGTAGCAGTAACGCTGTTTTCCTGGTGACATATCCATGAAAAGCAGCTCCTAGAAAAGCGTTAGCGTTTCATGACTTGAACCATGTACAGTCTTCTGTGACGTGGTACACTTCGTTTTACGAAAAGGACGTAGAAAATTGTATGATTCTCTGGAGGAACCGTGAATAGAATTGTTACTGCAATACTTTGCCTGCTGTTGTGCTTCGTTGGAGTCACTGTACCAACGGCATCGGCTGCTATGCTGTCAACTTCCAGCAGAAGCTCTCTTGTCTCATGTCTGCAGCAGGAGTACCTGGCGTACGACACCTATGCAGATATTTACACCAGGTACCCGGCCTTGACGGCCGTCAAGGCCGTAGCTCTTGATGATGTCAAGATGATCGGCACCCTGAATGGACTCTGTTCCAAATATCATGTCACTGTGCCGGCTGATGCCGAGGCTTCTGCCGCCAAGAGCATAGCGGACACAGTCACGGACATCGCCGAGGCAGATCCAGTCGCCATCAGTCTTGAAAAGTCAACCGCGACTCTCATGAAAAGCCTGATTTCGGTGTCCCGTAACGCAGACATTACGGCCGCAGAAAACCTCATTGCGACCAGCTCGCTCGGCTCGCACATCAGCGTGTTTACGGCCGAGGAAGCATCTCTCGTAACGACACCGACGACACCCAGTGTCCCGACGACTCCATCGACGCCAAGCACGCCGACGACCCCAACGACCACCGGGCAGACGCTCACCGGTTCCGGCATCCCTGAGGCAACCCTTGGCAATGTCGGCGACCTATATATCGATACGACGTCCCATAACATCTACGGACCGGGTATTGGAGCAGACGGTCTCGCGAACACACAGGTCGGCGGACCCAACGGCACGCCCGGCCGGATCGTGAGTATCCGCTTCCGCGCCAGTACCACCTCGGTACTTACCAGTCTCCGGTTTTACAAGCAGGGCAATACCGGATATGCGGGCGGCACAGGGGGATCTCTGAATATCTCCATCCAGGCGGACGACGGAACGTCCAGTCACCTTCCTACCGGCGTTGCCCTTGCTTCGCAGACAGTGGCCTGCTCCTCTACAGGATCCGAACCGGGCAAGCTCGTGACGTTCTCCAATCCCGCGACTCTCATAGCTGGGAACCTGTATCACGTCGTCTTCGCCAATGTTGATCCCGCTCCTGCGACCAACTATGTCTCGGTCAACTCGACGGTCACCGTGACGCCGACGACTCCGCGGCAGCCGCTGTTCCCCGACACGGACTGGGCTCTTCTTGTCAAGGACACCGGTGTCGACTGGAAGGTGCGGCCGGAATTCACCCCCATCATGAGTCTTACCTATGCCAACAGCCAGACCGCCGGCATGGGGTATATGGAACGCTGCTATTCCGACTACTCGGTGGATGGAACCGCCGAAGTCCGTGAGACCTTCACGGTAACTGGTGGAGATCGCACTGTCTCAACCGTCGGTGTCCGTCTCCAGCGTATCACCGGCACCGGCAACCTGACCCTGACCGTCGCAACGTCCGCCGGCTCCGTCGTTGGTTCCACAACGATTCCCGCATCGTCCATTCCGACAGGAACGTACGGAACATGGGCAACGGCCGCGTTTGCCACACCCTTCAAGCTGACATCCGGAGCAACCTATAGTTTTGTCCTGACGACGTCCTCCGGCACAACATACTCCGTCCTCGCTTTCCGTAAAGGTATCGCTTATCTCCAGCCCAGCGGCAGCTATTTCAAGGACGGCCATGCGCAGCAATCCCCTGATGGGACAAGCTGGACGGATGTCGCCGGCGATCCCGGCGAATATGACCTGCAGTTCTACTTTGACAACGTCACGTCCGCTCTCTATGGGCCGAAGACCAGCACTGGTTGGGGTCTGAAGTCTCCCATGACGAATCAGTAGTTCTGACAGCAATCTGAGGATCGTTCAGGGCCTGCCAGCGGCAATTCTTGCCCGGCAGGCCCTGAACATATGTTCCTGCATCAGCGCAGCGAGCGCAGACGACGCAGGCTGAACGGAAGATCTTTTGGCAGCGGATCGTACGCCCATCCCCATATGACATCGCGGCGCCCAACATTGTCCACCTCATCTCCAAAAGCAGAAATGGTGCAGACGTTCTCCTTTCCGGCTCCGCCGGTCATGACGGCGGCAGCCAGACCGTTGGGGCGGACCCGGAGACCCTTCATCGAGGTTGCTGTCAGCTTGAGCTCCGGTTCTTCCCCGCTGAGGTCGGAAGTCCAGAGTCCTGCATGTCCTCCCTTTGCTGATGCCACGAACCACAGCCGGCCACCCGCCACAGCCGTGCAAGACGCTGATGCCATGGGCGGGTGGCCGGCTGTGGATCGTGGCATCAG
>CAZEWU010000177.1:0-3658 GCA_964516155.1 uncultured Caldisericota bacterium | reverse complement strand
ACTTTCGGATTTTCTGACCAGGGTGAGAAATGCGAACCTGGTCTATCATGACTCTGCCATTGCCCCTCATTCGGAAATGAACAGCGCTCTTGCGTTGATTCTCAAGAAGCAGGGTTATATCAGTGGCGTCTCGGAAATCATCCGGGACAATCGTAAATACTTGAAAGTCGACCTCAAATATACAAAGACCCGCGGGCGTTATATCACTGGACTTAAACGAATCAGTCTTCCGGGCCGTCGCATTTATGTCAGGAAGGATGCCGTACCACGTGTTCTTATGGGAGCCGGTATGGCGATTATTTCTACCCCGCGAGGGCTTATGACTGATGGACAGGCTCGTAAGGAAGGGCTTGGCGGCGAAGTCATATGCTTCGTTTGGTAAGGGGGGCCGTATGTCAAGGATAGGAAAGAGGCTGACTGTTATCCCGACCGGCGTCACTGTCACAGAAGCTGGGCGTACACTGACGGTCAAAGGTCCAAAGGGAGTGTTGACGCTTGATGTTCCCGAGCATATTGATTATTCTCTTGAAGGTGACAAGGCGAAATTCACGTTAGATCCTGCTTTTCAAGAGACCTTAAACGTTATGTATGGAACGGTGTCGGCACGATTTTCAGGGATTGTAAAAGGCGTGACTGAAGGTTTTTCCAAGCGCCTGGATGTTGTCGGCGTCGGTTATAAGGCTGCTGTAGAAGGCAGTAACCTCACTCTTTACGTCGGGTATTCACATCCCGTTCCCATGAAGATTCCTGAGGGTATCAAAGTTGCCGTAGAGGACAACGTAAGAATTACAATGACTGGTGCAGACGCTGTAAGTCTTGGACAGTTCGCCCAGGACGTCCGTAAAGTACGCGTACCTGATCATTATAAAGGCAAGGGTATCCGGTATGATGGCGAGAAGGTCAGGATCAAACCCGGTAAGAAAGCCCTGGCTGGTGCGTAGGGGGAAACATGATTAGTAAACAGGACAGAGAAGAAGCCCGTATAAGACGGCATAGTCGGATTCGCAAGAAACTGGCAGGAACTGCTGATCGTGAGACTTGCTGTTTTTATCAGTCTGAAGCATGTTTATGCACAGATTATCGATGATGACAAGGGTATTACCCTTGCTGCTGCATCAAACTTGAAGCAGAAAGCAGATGGACAGGTAGCATCAGCTACCAATACAGCCGCTTGTCAGACGGTTGGCAAGGAGATTGCTGAGAAGGCGCTCCAGATGGGGATCAAAACTGTTGCTTTTGATCGGGGCGGGCATTCCTACCATGGCCGCGTCAAAGCGCTTGCCGAAGCCGCACGTGCTGCGGGACTGGAATTCTAGGAGGAAGCTGTGGCAAGACGTTCGTTTGAACCCAAGGAATACGAAGAATCAGTTATCAGTATTGACCGTGTTACCAAGGTCGTCAAAGGTGGCAAGAAGATGAAGTTCAGAGTCCTTGTCGTCGTTGGTAACAAAAAGGGTAAGGTTGGCGTAGGTATCGGGAAAGCCGTGGAAATACCCCAGGCAATTCAGAAAGGTATTACAGCCGCCAAGCGCAATCTTGTCATGGTAACGTTAAAAGGAACGACGTTGCCTTATTCGACCAAGACACGTACAGGTGGAGGATGGGTGTATTTACAGCCGGCCGTTACTGGTACAGGTATCGTGGCGGGAGGCGTGGTCCGTCAGATCATGGAGAAAGTTGGTGTCCAGGATGTTCTTACGAAGTCTCTTGGTAGCTCTAACTCGATCTCCCTGGCCACTGCGACCATAGATGGACTGCGTGATATCGAAAGAATGACATTTATGCGCAACCTTCGTCAGCAGGATCGCATGAATGCTGAGCCGCATGCTACGGAGGCTCATTCATGAAACTTGATGAGATCAACAAGCCATCTGGATTCACTGACCGCAAAAAGACCGTCGGTCGTGGAGCTGGTAGCGGCAAAGGTAAGCAGAGCGGTTTTGGTCGCAAGGGAGCAAAGGCACGTTCCGGACGCAGCAAGCGTGTAGGATTTGAAGGCGGTCAGACGCCCCTGTATCGTCGTTTCCCGAAGAAAAAGGGGTTTCGCCCGCATACCCGGACTGTCTATATTGCAGTGAATGTTGGTGCTCTTGAAGGGTATCAGGATGAACAGCCGCTGGATCTGAACGCTCTGTATAATGCTCCAGTAAAAGTTCTCGGAGATGGTGAGCTTACGACAAAGATTCAAGTGCGGGCGTCGGCATTTTCTGTATCAGCCCGTGAGAAAATCACAAAGGCTGGCGGGACCTGCGAGGTGATCTGATGTTCGAAACGTTGAGGCGGGCTTTTAGACTTCCGGAGCTGCGGAACAGAATTCTGTTTACGCTCCTGATGTTTATCGTCATCAGGCTCGGATCTTACATTCCTGTCCCCGGCATTGACCGTGCAGCAGTTGCGACCCTTGTCGGCAAGGGTGGTTTTCTGGGTCTCCTCGACCTTTTTTCCGGGGGTGGCATTGCGAACTTTGCTATCTTCTCGTTGGGGGTTCTGCCGTACATCAATGCTTCTATTATTATTGAGCTTCTTGGCTCCGTTATCCCTGCACTTGACGAGCTTCGCAAGGAAGGTGGTAAGGAAGGCCAGCGTAAGATTGCAAAGTACACGCGTTATCTCACTCTAGGTCTTGCTTGCGTACAATCGATTGGTGTAGTCGCGGTTTTCCGGAGTTACATCAGCGCTGGGTTTTTCGCAAGGTTGCTTATTGTTCTCAGCTTGACAGCGGGTGCCTATATTGTGCTCTGGCTTGGTGAAATCATGACAGACAAAGGGATCGGCAATGGTGTTTCTCTTATCATCTTTGCCAGTATCGTCAGTCGGATTCCAGTTGGTATTGCACAGGCATATCGTCTTATCAAGGCGCACTCGTTCAGCTGGTGGGGACTGATAGGCGGTACTATTGGTGCGTTGGTTCTTCTTGTGCTTGTCCTCTTTGCTTACGAGGGGGAGCGTAAAGTACCAGTGCAGTATGCTAAACGCATCGTTGGCCGCAAAGTGTATGGCGGACAGTCCACGTACATTCCTCTGAAGTTGGTTCAGGCTGGAGTCCTTCCCATCATTTTTGCCTCGACTGTTCTCATGTTCCCTGCAACCGTTTCACAGTTCTGGCAAAAATCATGGTTCTATGTTCATATTGCCACTCCCCTTACCAATTCTGGAAGCGCAGTACACAACATTGTTGCATTCTTGCTTATCATCTTCTTTACTTACTTTTATACGGAAATCACCTACGATCCCGTCAAGATCGCGGACGACCTCAAGAAATACGGCGGGTATGTTCCTGGTGTGCGTCCGGGCGAAGCGACAGCTCAGTACATCAAGAATGTGCTTGATCGTATTGTTCTGCCAACTGCAATCTTTCTTGGGTTCCTTGCCATCATTCCCAATCTTGCCATGAGGAACGTGCAGATTTCTGCATTTGCCTTCGGTGGAACATCGCTTCTTATCATTATCGGTGTTGCTCTGGAGACAGTTCAGGAGATTGAGGCATACATGATGATGCGTCATTACAAGGGGTTCATGAAATAATGGTGCAACACCCGCGTATCGTCCTTTTAGGATTACCGGGCTCGGGAAAGGGCACTCAGGGCGCGTTTATTTCACGTACCTATGAAGTGCCCGTTTTCTCGAGTGGCGAGTATTTCCGCAACTTGCGTCGGGA
>CAZEWU010000176.1:0-3690 GCA_964516155.1 uncultured Caldisericota bacterium | reverse complement strand
CGATAAGGCGCATGACCGACATCATCGTCACCGATTTTCCTGAACCCGACTCCCCCACTATGCCCACTACGGAATTTTTGAGCACCGTGAGTGACAGATCGTCTACAGCGTGCACCGTACCGGCATACGTGTGAAAGTTAGTCGTCAGACCGTCAATATGCAAAAGAACGCTGCTTTCGCCCATCATCCGCCCCCTACTGTCGCAGGCGGGGATCGAACGCATCGCGCAATCCGTCGCCCAGAAAGTTGAACGCAAACATCGTTATGCTGATGGCCAATGCAGGGAACAGGACAAGATAAGGATAAGAAAGGATAGCTTCGGTCCCGTCAGAAGCCAGAGAGCCCCAGCTGGCGACCGGGGCACTGACGCCCAGCCCGATATAGCTGAGAAAGGCTTCTGTGAAAATAGCGGAGGGGATCTCCAGCGTCACAGTCACGATGATTGGTCCCAGAGCATTCGGGAGAAGATGTTTGAAGAGGATACGGTTATTCGGAGCACCGATCGTCTTTGCGGCAAGAGCAAACTCACGTTCCTTGAGCGAAAGGATTTCACCGCGGACAATACGGGCCATAGGCAGCCAGTACGTAAGACCGATCGCAATAAAAACGTTTACCAGCGGACTCACTCCCGTATCTTTGAAAAGCACGGTCAGCAGGATAACGATGATGAGCGTCGGTATACCATAGAGAACGTCGACAATGCGCATCATGATCTCGTCGACTCTTCCTCCGAAATAAGCTGAGACACCTCCGTATGTAACGCCGATGATGAAATTGAGCGCCGCACAGACAAGCCCGACTGCAAGCGATATACGCGATCCGTACATGACACGGGTCAGCTGGTCGCGACCCAGCTGGTCGGTTCCGAAAGGATGCTGCCAGGAAGGACTCTGATACGTGCTTTCCAGATCCTGATCCTCGTAGCTGTACGGCGAAATCATCGGACCTGCGACAGCCACAAGGAGCAGCGCGACAATGATCCAGAACCCGGCAATAGCCAGTCTGTTCTTGCGCAATCGGCGGACGGCATCCTTCCAGTAAGTCACCGTCGGAGTGGTAGCCTGTTGCAGATTCTCTGCACCGGCTGAGACTGGTTCAAACTCGCTGGCCGCCGGCGTCATATGCTCGCGGAATTGCCACTCTGTCCGGGCGGCCATCAGGACACCTTCCTTTCATCGTAACGGATACGTGGATCCAGCCACGCATAGGCGAGATCCACAAGGAAGTTCATGAAGACGAGTAACGCGCTGTAAAAGACCGTGACACCCAGGATAGTTGTGTAGTCGCGGTCATTGATGCTCGTTACGTAGTACCGTCCCAGGCCTGGAATCGCAAAGATCTTCTCGACCACAAAACTTCCGGTAAACACAGCGGCGATCAGCGGCCCAAGAACCGTTACAACAGGGATGAGAATGTTGCGGAGAGCATGGCGTACGATAACGGTCCGTTCCGGCAATCCTTTGGCCCGGGCGGTTGTGATGTATTCCTGCCGCAATACGTCCAGCATAGACGAGCGCACCAGACGGGCAAGGAAGGCAATGGGGTAGCCGGCCAGGGTAAGGGCGGGCAGGATAATCTGCCGCACGCTCCCCCACCCGGCTGCCGGCACAAGATGCAGCCAGATTGCGAACACGAGCATCAGCAGAACAGCCATGATGAAATTTGGGACCGAAACCCCGATCAGCGCAACGGACATGACGACATTGTCCTGCCATTGATTCTGATGAAGAGCTCCCAGGATCCCAAGCGGAATACCTATGACAACAGCGAGGAACACTGCGACAACTCCAAGGGTTGCCGAGACGGGAAACCCATCATTGATGATGTTATTTACCGTCCTGTCCTGATACTTGAAACTGGGCCCCAGATCTCCCTTGGCCAGGTTTTTCATATAGTCGGCATACTGTTTCCAGAGAGGATCATCCAGGTGATAGCGCGCATTCAGGTTTCTGATAATCGCATCCGGCAATTTCTTCTCACGGGCAAAAGGTCCCGATGGTAACAGGCGCATCATGAAGAACGTTGCCGAGGCGACGATGAGAACGACAAGGATCATCATTAAAACACGTCGTACGATGAATTTGAACATAGGGCCTCCACGGATTACAGGAGCAGGGTGACCCTGGGTCACCCTGCTTGCAGTTCAAGAGAACGAACGAGACGTAATCGTTTCTGAAGGTCAGAGTTCTATTGCATGTAGGTGTATTTCCAGTCAATGAAGCCGAGCGTGGACTGGTAGAAATTCTTGATATGCTTGCTCAGCAACACGGGGTTGGTGTAGTAATAGATCGGCAGAACAGGCATGTTGGCCATCAGGAGCTTTTCCGCCTGATGCAGCGTCGCCATACGGGCTGTCACGTTCGAAGTACTCTTCGCTTTCGCGATAAGTGCATCGTAGGTCCTGTTGCCCCAGCCGGTGTCGTTATTCCCGTTGCCGGTTGTCCACATGTCCAGGAACGTGTTTGGATCCATATAGTCCCCGATCCAGCCGGCCCTGGCGACATCGTAGTTCTGGTGCTGACGGTCATCCATGTAGACACCCCACTCTTCGTTCTTGAGCGTGCAGGTGATGCCAAGGTTCTTCTTCCACATCTGCTGGATTGCCTCGGCAATGGATTTATGACGTTGCTGAGTATTATACAGAATCGTGAATTTAGGGAACTCTTTGCCGTTCGGATAACCGGCCTGGGCAAGCAACGCCTTCGCCGTCGCAATGTCGTTATCCTTGTAGAAAGTCTCCTGCGATGCCTTCCGGAAATCGCTTCCCGCTTTGGCGTCAGAGATACCATAGGGCACAAAAGCCAGCGCGGGACGTTCCCCACCCTGAGTAATAGCTTTGGCGATACCAGCGCGATCGATCGCCAGCGTCAGAGCCTTCCGGACGCGGAGATCGCTGAAGGGCTTCTTGGTAACATTGAACAGGTAATAATACGTTCCAAGATATGGCAGAATCTGTGCATCGCCTGAGGCAACAAGCTTGGGCAGCTCTGAGACGGGAACATTGGCTGCCGCGTCAAGCTGACCGCTCTGATACATGGATAAGGCCGTGGATTCATCTTCGACCATGTAATAGGTGATCTTGCTCAGTTTGACCTTTGCGGCATCCCAATAGGAAGTATTCTTAACAAACACCATCTTGTCGTTGTGGGACCACTGAATAAGTTTGAATGGTCCGTCAGTAACGTAGTTGGTGACATTAGCCGCCCACTTGTCGTTCTTGCTGACAACAGCCTTGCAGACTGGCATCAGCGTAGGAAATGCCGTCAGATTGAGGAAGTACGGGGTTGAAGATGCCAGGTACACGCGAAGTGTCTTTGCGTCAATGGCCCGCACTCCGACATCCTTGACGGGATCGATGGGCTTCTTGAGATTCGGAACGGGAACATCCTTGCCGTTTTCCTTCTTGGTAAGGGGATTTCCCTTGGCGTCGACCGCCTGTGCATAATACTTTCCGTCCACCTTGATCGACGTGTTGAAGGCTTCGCCTCCGTTAATGTAATAGAGCTGGTAAGCATATTGCGAGGCAAGTTCGGGGCTTAGCGCACGTTTCCAGGCGTACTCAAAGTCGTAGGCTGTGACCGGGGTCTTGTTCGTCCAGTAAGCGTCACGGAGTTTGAATGTATACGTCCTCCCATCCTTGGAGATGGTCCATGACTTCGCTATCGCAGGCTGAGGTTTGTTGTTGCTGTC
>CAZEWU010000175.1:0-3723 GCA_964516155.1 uncultured Caldisericota bacterium | reverse complement strand
GACAGTATTGACGGCCTCAAAGAACGAATCCAGACGGCCATCGATAAGACGGATACTGGTTCGGGTTCTCTGCTGTTCGTGGATATGCTGGGGGCGTCGCCCTCCAACGCTGCAGCTTATCTTGTTACAGATCGTGTCGAGATTGTAACTGGCGTGAATCTTCCGATGATCCTGGAGATCCTTGCCGTCCGTGGAGATATGGCTCTTGCTGATGTTGCCGATATGGCCATGAATGCTGGAAAAGAATCCATTCAGAGTCTGAGTACAATTATGCGTCAAGCATTGAAAAATAACCCGGCGGAGTAATGTCGGGAGAATCCCGTTTACCATCTATCTTATAGGAGCGTACTATGGCATTCTTCTTGCACATTGATAATCGTCTCATTCACGGGCAGGTTACGGTTTCGTGGTGCAGTTATTATGGAGCCAAACGCATCATTGTTGCAGATGACAAAGTCGCGGCTGATCCTATTCAGCGTATTGTTCTTCCACAGGCTGCGCGAGGCCTTCCGACGTCTGTTGTCACGGTTGCGGATGGACTGAAAGAGCTTGCGACTCTGGATCCTAATCATGAGAACGTCCTCGTGATCGCTCGTAATGCACAGGGCGCCTTGGCATTGATGAAGGGCGGGTTCAAGCCGAAGAGCATCAATGTCGGGAATCAGGCTCCCATTGCAGGAACCAAGTACGTCATGGTTCTCCCCTGGATTGCTTCTACAAGGGAAGATGCGCAGGCCTTCAAGGAAATCGGTGATATGGGGTACAAGATTACACCGCAGCGCAGTGGAAACGACCGTGCCTATGATCTTGTGGAGTTGCTTCAGAAGAAGGGGTTGCTGTAGAAAGATCGCTCCAGAAAGAACAGTAGTATAGCTCAGGAGGCCGTGGTGGCACTGGAATTCTTCGATAAGATCGAACAACTTCTTCCTGTTCTGAAACAGGAAGAGCCGAGCATGCGCAAGGCGGGGCATATCGTTGCACAGAGCATTATGAGCGGTGGCATCCTGCAGGCTTTTGGCAGCGGACATTCTGCATCAATCGCTATTGAGATCTGTGGACGTGCCGGCGGGCTCATTCCTTCCAAACAGGTCAAGGAATTGTCAGGTGGCTACTACGAACGCATCGAAGGTATCGGGGATGAATTCGCCAAGATGTGGGATCTTCGGAAGAACGACTGTCTCTTTATCATCAGCAATTCCGGTCGCAATCCTCTTATTATCGAGATGGCGATGCACGCGCGCTCCGTCGGCGTCCCCGTCGTTGCCGTGACAGCACTTGACGTTGGTAAACGCAGTACGTCGCGTCACTCCAGCGGAAAAATGCTGTGGCAACTCGCCGATGTTGTTCTTGACAATCACAGCATCGAAGGAGACGCATGTATTGAACTTCCGGGGATGCAGACCAGGGTCGGCGGAACATCGAGCATCAGCTCCGATCTTCTTGTGGATCAGACAATGATCTTCGCTATCCGCGAGATGCTGGATTCGGGATATGTTCCTCCTGTCTTTATGAGTGCCAATGTCGATGGTGGGCCTGAGTTCAATGAGAAACTCACCGCCAAGTACGCGGATCGGTTGTATCGTATCTGACGGGATGAAATCGGTACGTCTTGCTCTTGCAGGGACGGGATTCATCGGTCGCATCCACTGGATGTGTTACCGTTCGCTGCCCGGCGTTTATGATGCAGTTCCTGCGCGTGTCCTCTTTGATACCGTTTACACGTCTCACCCGGATGAAGCGCAGCGTTTTGAGTTCCGACGCGCCATTCCGTATGCGGATGCCGGTGCAACCTGCTCCGACGTCGACATGGTGGATATATGCACTCCGAATGCTGCGCACAGGTCTCTCGCCGAAGCAGCGATCTCCGGCGGTGTGCCTGTTTATTGCGAGAAGCCGCTGGATCTCGATGGGGAACATGCGTTTGAGGTAGCCCGGCAGGCTGAAGCGGCAGGTGTTTTTAATCAGGTTGCTCTCATCTATCGGTTTTTGCCGGCGATGGCAAGCGCACGGGCCGTCATACGTGCTGGAGTTATCGGAGATGTCGTGACATGGAAGGCTGTCCTGCTGCATGCAAGTTATCTCAACCCCGGACGTCCCATGTCCTGGCGTCTGAGTCGCAGGGAATCCGGCGGCGGTGCGCTCATGGATCTTGGGGTTCATATGATCGATGCAGTGCGCATGGTGGTCGGTGAATTTGCCGGTGTGCAATGCCTGACAAGAACGGTCATCGGCGAGCGTCCCCGTACCGGAGTCTGTAATGAACCAGCTCATGTGGACGTCGATGACTGGGCGCTGGTGACGGCTGATCTTACCGATGGCAGCGTTGGAACCGTTGAGGTCTCCCGCGTTGCCGCCGGACGTGAAGGCGCATTCGCTTTTGAAGTCTACGGAACAAAGGGATCGGTCACTGTCGATTTGCAGCGGGGACGCGCCATTGTCATGGATGCAGGCTCTCACGATATTACAGACAGAGTCGCCGTAGATGATCCCTGGGTCTCCTACCTGCATACCGCTTACCCGAGCCCCAAAATGTCCATGGGCCTTATGTGCGATATGCATATCGCCAGCATCTACACATTTCTGACCGGGCTCGGAACGCATGCCGATTTTGCGGAACGCCCGACGTTTCTGGAAGCTGCCTGGACGCAACAGGTGGTTGACGCCTGTTATCAGGCGGCTGACTCAGGCCACCGCGTTGACGTCCGGCATCCGCAGAAGCCCTGACTTATGTCAGGGCTTTTTAATGAGGTCGCAGGTCGTCTTGATGCTTCAGCAGCAGGTAATCCCAAGAGAAGCAGAACGGCCAAGTTTCTGCGATCGTTCTTGAGAAGACTGCGATTCTTTGCAGCAGAAACCAGAGGAAACTGTATGCTGCTGCGGCGGATCTGCAGAGATGAGAAAGTATCGACGCTCAGTCCTCAAATGCTCGTTCTTGTTTCAAAGTGAAAGGAGAATTGCATGAAAGCACCAGCATCTGCACATTACGCTCTGAAAACGGATCGTCTGTTTACCCCGGATGAATTGCGGGGAACTTTCTGGGTCGAGATCGAATCGGGTCGTGTCAGGCACATCCTGAGCGAACAGCCGTCCGGCCTTGAGATCATTGATGCTGTGGGTTTCATTGTTGCGCCGGGCTATGTCGATGTTCACACGCACGGCTATGGCGGACACGAGATCATGGAGGGAACGCAGGCGGCCCTCAATGCCATGGAACGTGGTTTTGCAACGCATGGTGTTACCTCATTCCTCCCATCTACGATGTGCAAACCCGTCCCAGTCCTGCAGAAGATCCTGCAGCAGGTTTCGCTTGATACCGACTGTGTCGGTGCACGCCCGCTCGGCTGGCACCTGGAGGGTCCTTTCCTCAGTGAAAAGCAGCCGGGGATTTTTCATCATGGAGATTTTGAGACGCCGACGCGTGAAAAGGCAGAGGCATTACTTGACGCCGGTCCTGTCAAACTGATCGCTGTTGCCCCGGAGGTTCCCGGCGCTCTTTCCGTTATTGAGTATCTTGCCGGCCGCGGCGTGCACGTTTCGCTTGGCCATTCAGACTGTACATTTGATGAAGCCGCCGCCGGTATCGCCGCCGGTGCTACTTCGATCAACCATCTTTTCAACGCCATGCGTCCCCTGCACCATCGGGAACCGGGCCTTGTCGGGGCTGCTTTCCTGTATGATGTCTACTCGCAGTTCATCTGTGACGGCGTGCATGTCCATCCGGCG
>CAZEWU010000174.1:0-3756 GCA_964516155.1 uncultured Caldisericota bacterium | reverse complement strand
TTTCTTCTGCACCAGTGCGACTTCCTCATCGGTATCTGTCGGGAACTTATTGATCGCGACAACAACCGGCAATCCATAAGACCGCACGTTCTCGATATGAACACGCAGGTTCTCGCACCCAAGTTCAAGAGCCGGCATGTTGCGAGCAGCTACGACGGCTGGGTCCAGCTTCTTTCCCGGTTTGATACCGTACGCTCCGCCATGCATCTTGAGCGCCCGGATCGTTGCTACGATAACAACGCAGTCGGGAGCCTTCATGCCGGCCTGGCGCAGCTTGATGTCCATAAGTTTTTCAAATCCCATGTCGGCACCAAAGCCGCTCTCTGTGACAACGTAATCACCGAGCTTGAGAGCAATCTTGTCCGCCAGGACCGAGTTGTTGCCAAATGCGATGTTGGCAAACGGACCGATGTGGACGAAGGAGGGAGTCCCTTCTTCCGTCTGAACGAGGTTCGGATAGATAGCGTCCTTCAGAACAGCAGCGAGTCCGCCCGTAGCATGCAGGTCTTCTACAGTGATGGACTTCCCGGAGCGACTGTGCGCAACAACAATCTCGGAAAGACGCTGATGCAGATCCTCGAATCCGGTCGTCAGACCCATGATGGCCATGATGGGCGAAGCGGCGGCGATGTCAAACCCCGTCTCGTACGTCCGCTTTGTCTTGACGCCATTCTGTTTTTCAACGACTGGAATAGTAAGATTGCGCAGCGACCGGTCTTCAACGTCCATCGTGCGGCGCCAGCTGATGGTTTCAGGATCGATGTCCAGCTCGTTTCCCTGCGTGATATGATTGTCAACAGCCGCAGCAAGCAGATTCGTCGCCGTTTCAACAGCATGAATGTCGCCCGTGAAATGCAAATTGATCTGCTCCATCGGGAACAGTACCGACTTGCCGCCGCCTGTTCCGCCGCCCTTGATACCAAAGACGGGACCCATGGATGGCTCACGCAAAGCATTAACTGTCTTGAAACCCAGCTTGTTGAGAGCCATACCAAGACCGATCGTCGTAACGGTTTTCCCTTCGCCGAACGGGGTCGGCGTGATAGCCGTCACATCGATGTATTTGCCATCTGGACGATCTTGAAGACGGTCCAGGATATGATAATCGATCTTGGCCATATACCTGCCGAAGAAGTCGACTTCTTCATCGCGGATGCCCAGTGATAGTGCAAGCTCCCCGATGTCTTTCATTCCCGTTGCTTTTTCGAACATACTTCACTCCCCTTTCACATGAAACTCACTGCACAGACAGTGTACCAAGAAAATAAACCTCTGCAGAGACACGTACCTCAGATCACTTTGAAATAGTGCATTACGATCGTAAAAATACCGATAGCAACGCAGTAAAGAGAGAACCATTCCATCTTGCCCTTGCGCGCCACCTTGAGAAGGAGCCCGATAGCAAAGAGACTGGTTATGACACTGATAAGAATCCCGGCAACAAGATCCATTGCCCCGCCGGCCGCAGCTCCCATCTTCAGGAAATCCTTAAGCTTGAAGATCGCAGCTCCGGCAATAGTCGGGATAGCCATCAGGAAACTGAAGTGAGCGGCGTCTTCCTGTTTCAACCCACGGTAGACACCGACGGACATGGTCGTGCCACTCCGGGACAACCCGGGCAGCAGGGCAAAAACCTGACCGATGCCGATTGCCAGTGCATCCTTCCACCCGACATCCCGCACGGTCCGGGTCGTAGAGGAGAAATGCTGCAGGAACAGCAGGACGGCGGTGACAAGAAACATCGCTCCGACAAAGTAGAGACTGCCGAACGCCTTCTCAATCTTGTCACTGAGCAGCGCTCCCAGAACACCGGAGGGAATAATGGCCGCAACAATGAGCCAGAACATCTTCCGTTTGCGACGGTCTTCCTGAGACAGATTTCCACGGAATGTAGCGATGAACCCCTGGAAGAGACCGACGATATCATGCCAGAAGAAAATAAGAAGCGCGAGAAGGCTGCCAAAGTGAAGGGCAACGTCAAAAGCAAGGGTCGAATTCGCCTTAAGAATTGCCGACCAGACCACAAGATGCCCCGAGCTGCTCACCGGCAGAAACTCAGTAAGACCCTGCACAATGCCTAATATAATACTTTTCCAAAACCCCACCTGTCCCATATGAGTGGTACCTCCATGGTATGACGTACACAATACATGCAATATGGTAGGCAAACGTCTTCAAAAAGCAAAGAAGCGCAGGAGATGGTCACAGTTCTGATATCTGCAGCTCGTGCATCCGCAGAAGCAACGGCCCACGCAGAAACATTCTGGAGCAGAGCCATCAGCACCATTGGATTGACAATGCAAGAAGTTTGAGGTAGTATCACCTGACAGAAATGAATCTCCCGGAGCCCTTCGCCAGGTCCCGGGAGAAGAAAGAAAGGAGTAGCGCCGTGAGAGGCAGCGCTTTGCGACGGTCTGCATGACCGGCACAATATCGCCTTGCTGCAGAATTCGCAAATGTTCGGGCGGGTACTTCAGATATCTACAAGTGTCCGCCCGGCTCCTTCTCTGGGAATGAATTTCCACACAGGGCCACATTTGTTACATCGTCACGCACTTCATAGGTAATGCAGGCTACTGCAAGATGCATTGTTTCCTTCCCTGGTACTGCATATTCTCTGCATAGATCAAGGAAACGCTGCAGGAACTCATTACGGGTGCGTTCATCGACATAGATCTCCTGCGTCCTCAGGCTTCTGCGACCCACAGGCTTGCGCGTCTGGTGGTAAATCTCCTCAAAAAAGGTATTGACCGGCACATCCACGGTCGCGGCAACTTTGGCGGGAACATGGATATCAATAGGCAATCCACGATAAAAACGCTCGGTAATGCCGTTGATCTCCCGCGTTCCGACTTCCTCGATGAGACGCGCCTTCTGAAGCTGCTTAACATGATAGAAAATAGTTCCATGCGACATTCCAAGTTCACGGGCCAGCTGCTTGACGGACATTCCCTCGCCATGGTTACCAGTACTGACCATGACAAGAATACGCGTCCGCAGCGCATTGGTAAATGTCTTGATGCGTAACGATTCAAGTTCCTGTTCTGGAGTTATAGAACGGCATTTTACCATCATTACGCCTCCATTCCCTATCTTGCTGTCTGCTGCCACGTATATCTTTGCTGCATTCTTAACGCCTTATACATCCTTGACGTCTTATATAATTAAGACGTCTCTATGATAGAAATAAAAACAACCCTGTCAAGCTCATGTTCTGCTTTTCATGAACAAACAATGAAGGTGAACACCTTCTCCCAAAACAAACGGGTCGTGTACCGAAGCGTCACTTTCAGAACAGATCAGGAACAGGACCTATCGGGACCGCTCTGTGAAGTTTCCTTGACTCAATTCTGCCGCATCATACAATAAAAGCGCATTATATGGATTTTCTGGTATGCATACCGGAGGTTGACGTAAAGATGAAGATTGGAATTCTGACAGGCGGCGGCGACTGCCCCGGCCTTAACCCGGCGATACGGGGAGCTGTATTCAGAGCTCTGGACTATGGTGATGAATGTATCGGCCTTGAGGAAGGCTGGCACGGGCTTCTGTCCTGTGAAACCGAGCCGCTGGACCTTCGCACGGTAGACGAGATTATCGACCGCGGTGGAACAATTCTCGGCACAAGCCGGACAAATCCTTTCAAGGACCCTGCTCTTGTTCAACAGGCGATCGCAAACATCAAAGCTATGAAGCTGGATGCTCTGATCGCCATCGGCGGCGATGATACGCTCGGCGTTGCCACCAAGCTGGCAG
>CAZEWU010000173.1:0-3772 GCA_964516155.1 uncultured Caldisericota bacterium | reverse complement strand
AGGTCCACACATATTCTCCCGTAAACGTGAACGCCCTCCATGCAGACACGAAAACGTTATACCGCACGTAATCAGGGCTATACCCGATGGCAACGTACTTCAGTTTTGAGTCAAAGGCAGGCGTCACATGAATATCCAGTTGTATCCCTTTTCGCGCAACAAGGATACTGACATCCTGGTTCTCATGAGCGCGTATCGTCGATGATATCTGGTCAAAATCCTTCATGGAAACCCCATTGATAGAAAGGATGTTGTCCCCAGCTTTCAGACCGGCAGCCTCAGCACGGGATGATGGAGTAACGGTTCCAATCAAAGTCGAAGCGCGTGGGTCTCCCATCGTTGAAAAAACGATCGTAAAGATCAGAAACGCCAGGACCAGATTTCCCAGCATACCGCCGATCATCGTGAAGAACCGGGCCCACCATCCTTTCGTATAGAAACCGTCCGGAGCATCAAAATCAGAGTCCATCCCCTTGATCTTCACATAAGCAAGGATAGGCAGTGCATTAATCTTATAAACGGTACCCCCGCGCTTTCGCGACCAGATGGTGCGTCCAAAACCAAGGCCGAATTCTTCCGTCTGCGTATGAGACGCACGAGCAGCCAGCATGTGCCCACCCTCGTGAAACAGTGTAGCCAGCGCGAAACTGAAAACAAAAGCAAGAATCGTTATAACAATGTGCATGGTTCAGGCTCCTTCCCGATCATCTCGCCGGGCTCCATAGCGTTTCTCGTACCACTGTTCTGCAATCCGGCGTCCATGATCGATTGCTTCAATACGGGCCTGCACTGTCGGAGGAAGAGCAGCATCCTCTCCAGGGCGCAACGCTTCCCGGAGTGCTGCTACTATATCGCCAAATGTCCCCTGTTCAACAAGAAAGCGTGAAACCGCTACCTCGTCCACGCCCAACAGCGTCAGAAGAGCATGTGACGAACGCTGCTGAGCTTTACACCCGAGGGCAAACGCTTCGAATTTTCTGTCTATTGGTTCAAACACGAGCTGTCCCAGTTCGTCCGGATGCAGCCGGACAACATGATCATTCTGCAGACGGTTGGGCGCTGATAACGCATAAGCAATGGCAACGTGCATATCCGGATGATACATGATGGCCCGGGTCGTACCGTCATGGTACTCGACAAAAGCATGAACAATAGACTGCGGGTGCTGAACAGCAGTGATACGCTCACGATCGATCCCGAACAGCACATGAGCTTCCGCCAGTTCGAGCGCCTTATTGAACAGTGTCGCCGAATCAACAGTCACCTTGGGACCCATCTTCCAGGAGGGATGTTCCAACGCCTGTGCTACGGTAACCTCGGACAGTTTCTCCTCCGGCATCGTTCGAAACGGCCCGCCCGACGCTGTCAGAATGACACGCTCAACAGTTTCCAGATCTTCACCGGCCAAGCACTGCCAGACAGCAGACAATTCACTGTCAATAGGGCGAAGCTGCGACCGGAACGGCTCCAGCAAATCGCCCAGAGCAATAAGGAGCTCCTTGCTGGCAATCGCCATAGGAAGTCCCGATCGTAGCAGATCATAGACGACCTGCATCAAATCCGTGGATGCTGCTGCAACCACCGGGACGTCAAAGGCACTCCGCCCCAACATGGAAGGAAGCTCCTCGTCGCTTACCACTGGAATGCGCACGCCATGCCGTTCCAATTCTATCAGAGCACGTTCACGCGCTGCCTCATCGGACAAAGCAGCGAACTGCGGCTTGAACGCAAGTATCTGCTCCACAAGAAGCGCTGCATTCGAGCGCGCCGTCAGCCCAACGATATGATAACGTTCCGGCTGTTCACGGACAACATCGAGCACTTGCGTTCCGATAGAACCCGTGGAACCAAAAAGCATAAGGCCACGACTACCAATCATAAACCACCAAACCTCCGATCTATTGACATAAATTGCCGGATAACCCCGGCAAGCGTTTCTGCCGTGAAATCTGGCCACAGAACGTCCAGGAAGAACAGTTCGGCATATGCCATCTCCCACAGCAGGAAATTCGACACTCGCGTCTCCGACCCGGTACGGATAATAATATCGGGGGGTACCTCATGCCCAAGCCAGAGGTATGAAGAGAATCGCTGCAGCGTCAGTTCTTCAGGGCGGGCCGTGCCATGAACACATTCCTGCGCAAACGCCTGAGCCGCACGGACAATCTCGAGCTGTCCACCATAATTGAGGGCGACATTCAGATGTAATCCACTTCCAGCGGCAGTCTGTTCTTCAATCGCCTCTACTGAACGCCGCACATCGTCGGGAAGTTCCCCGCGGTCACCGATAATACGAACACGGACATGCTGAGCCTTCAGTTCTGGAAGCCACTTGGTGACAGTCGTCACGAAAAGGCGCAGGATGTACTGAACTTCGTCCTTGGGCCTCTTCCAGTTTTCTGTTGAAAACGCAAAGATAGTAAGAGCGGCTACACCAAGTCCCGGCGCAGCCGCCACAATATCATGAACGACACGTGCCCCCTGGCGGTGACCAGCCACGCGGGGAAGCCCACGCGCGACAGCCCATCGGCCATTGCCATCCATGACAATGGCTACATGAAGCTGGTTACTATTCGTCACAAGAGTGTCCGCTGCCCCGGATTATGTTACAGGGACAAAATCTCCTTCTGTTTGGCATCGAACGCTTTATTAACGTCAGCCACCCACTTTTCGGTAAGCTTGTCCAGTTCATCTTCAAGCCGGCGCTCCTCGTCCTCGGAGAGTTCCTTGTCTTTCTGCTGCTTCTTCAGATCGTCCCGGACATCATGGCGGACCGCCCGTATCTCTCCGCGGAGCTTCTCGGTAAGCTGCGCTATACGCGCAACCATTTTTTTCCGCTCCTCAAGCGTCAGGTCAGGAAAAACAAGCTTGACCCGCTGGCCATCGTTGGTAGGTGTAACACCGATGTTGGCTTTCAGAATTGCCCGTTCGACTTCTTTCAGCAACGTTTTATCCCACGGCTCAACAATAAGGATTTTTGGCTGCGGAGAGGAGACTGTCGCAACATCCTTGATGGGACTGCGCTGACCATACGCCTCGACCAGAACGCCATCCAGATACGCAGGAGTGATGCGACCGGCACGGATTTCGGCATAATCTTTGAGAAGAGCCTGATGAGCAGCTTGCATCTTTGATTCGATAGGAATAAAGTATTTGTCCACCTAAGCCTCCTTTATGAGTGTTCCAATATCGCCTTGCGTAACCGCCCGAACAATATTTCCCGGTTTATTCATATCAAACAGAAGAATAGGAAGATGATTTTCCCGGCACAATGAGATAGCCGTTGCATCCATAGCCTTCAGGTGGCCGGTGAGAAACTGGTCATAATTAAGCTGACGATATGGCACGGCAGTCTTGTCAGTGCGGGGATCCCCCGAGTAGACAGCGTCAACATTTGTTCCCTTGAAGAAGATATCTGCGCCTACTTCAACCGCTCTGAGAGCGGCAACGGTATCTGTTGTAAAATACGGAAGGCCGGTACCTCCGACAAAAATGACCACACGGTTCTTGCGCAGATGTTCCATTGCACGTAGCCGGATATAGGGCTCGCACACCTGATCAAGGCGCAGAGATGACATGGTACGTGCTTCCACTCCGATCTGTTCAAACGCCGACTGCAGTGCAAGACCGTTCATAATCGTAGCCAGCATGCCCATATAATCAGCCGTTGCACGATCAAGTCCCGTCCCGTCCGCATTGACGCCCCGCCAGATGTTCCCGCCCCCGACAACCAGACCGAGGGAACGGTGGACCTCGGAGTCCTGCCCTCGGC
>CAZEWU010000172.1:0-3776 GCA_964516155.1 uncultured Caldisericota bacterium | reverse complement strand
GCCGGGATGGGAACGTACCGGCAGACTGCGCGATCTTGCAAACTTGCTCCAGATGATGGATGCCGAGGGGAAGCGTCCGCTGAAGGAACAGGACATGAAACGGCTCATCGGGAGTATTGTATCACCATAGAAAAAGGATCGGCGGGAATTCCCGCCGATCCTGTGAGATAACAAACAGCTGAGCGCTCAGAAACCCTATGAACTGCCTTTAAGCGTTTTCAGCCGATCCTCGTATTCTTCCTTGCTGATCTCTCCTGCGGCAAAACGGCGGCGCAGGACATTCAGCGCCTCGTCCTCTTCATCCATCCAGTGCCCGCTCATGCCATGCATGTAGCGGCTGTGGCGCCGTGGTCCCCAGACAAGAGCGCGGATAACAAAAACAACCAGCAGGACAAAGAAAACCGCCATGAGGATTCCGCATATACCCATGACAAGGGGAAATCCTCCTCCCTGTCCATATCCGAAGTATCGCATCATATTTTCTCCTTTCCCGGTACCAGTCCCTGGACCGGTCCTTTACGATTGTAGTACGCCATTATTGACAAAAAAGTACAGGAGTTCTCCTTCACTTTTTCTGTCGAAGATGTCGGGAAAGGTAGTTCATAAGTTGTATTTACGCCAGGACTTTTGGCTTCAGCGTTTTGAACAGTTCGAACCACAGGATACTGCCGACTCCTACCACTGCTGCAATAAGAAGGTCCATCGGATGCTGGGCGCTCATCTTGAAGAGATGCGATCCGAAGGGCGTGTACAGGGTGATCGCCAGACAGATGAAGGCGCCTGCTATGACCCACCACAGGGACCTGTTCGGTGTATGCAACGTCCTGATGATACTGTGTGTCCATGAGCGGTTCGTCAGAATCAGCGCAACGTTGGCGAAAATGAGCGTGGTGAAGGCAAGGCCGCGCGCATCATTCTCGGGAAGTCCATGTCTGTAAAGTCCAAGACCGAAGACAACCAGAGTCGCGATAAGGATGCCGGTGCCCTGCAGAAGGCTGATTCCAATGAGCGTCCTGTTGAACGTATGCTTTGAAGGGTCACGCGGCGGACGGTTCATGATGTTGTTTTCCGCCGGTTCTCCTTCAAAGACAATGGAACATGTCGGATCGATAATCAGCTCAAGGAAGACGATATGAACGGGCTGCAGGATCAGGGGCCATTTCAGCAGGACGGGGATGAGACACAACCCTGCAATGGGGACATGAACCGCCAGGATGTAGCCCATGGCCTTGCGGATATTGTCGAAGATGCGACGGCCCATGCGGACAGCGGCGACGATACTGTTGAAGTCATCTTTGAGCAGAACGATTCCTGCGGATTCGCGCGCGACATCCGTTCCCCGTTCACCCATGGCAATCCCGATGTGGGCGTTCTTAAGCGCCGGTGCGTCGTTAACGCCATCGCCGGTCATGGCGACGATCTCGCCGTTAGTTTTGAGCGCCTGGACCAGCCGCAGTTTCTGTTCCGGTACCATACGTGCAAATACGCAGACATCACGGATCTTGTCACTGACTTCACTCTCAGAC
The DNA here is from genome assembly GCA_964516155.1 of uncultured Caldisericota bacterium. GTDB lineage: Bacteria > Caldisericota > Caldisericia > Cryosericales > Cryosericaceae > Cryosericum. Next base: position 2,250 of record CAZEWU010000172.1, on the reverse strand, counting down.
ATAGATTCAAGTTCTGCGCCTGTGATCACATGATCCGGATGCTGCAATCCGATCTCACGGGCGATGCTCTGTGCCGTCCCGGGGTAGTCTCCCGTGATCATGACGACGCGCACCCCCGCTTTCCTGCACTGTTCGACTGCTGCAGGAACAGTCGGCCGGATGGGGTCCGCCAGGCCGACGAGGCCGATAAACTGGAAGTCGAAATCATGCTGATTCTCGGGCAGTTTTTCCCCGTGATAGGAGGCGCGGGCGACGCCCAGGATGCGCAATCCGTCGTTTGCCATATCCAGGACCTGCTGCATGACGACCGTACGCTGTTCCTCCGGCATGTGACAGAGGTCGAGGATGGCTTCGGGTGCTCCCTTGGCTGCAACGCGTCCATCGCCGGAATGGATCTGCCAGGCGTGCGACAGGGCAAGCAGCTGGCGCGACAGGGGGTATTCACGCTTGAATTCCCAATCTTCATGCAGATGTTCGGTTCCCTTCAGAGCTCCTTCGCCGACATCCAGGATGGCACGCTCCATCGGGTCAAAGGGATCTGCTTCACAGGCCAGGATGGCATATTCAAGGAGCTCATGAAACGGCTCCGGCAATGGATTGGAATGCCCGGTCGCCGGGAAGCGGAAGTATTCTCCCCCGACGGCCAGTTTCCGGACCATCATGCGATTCTGCGTCAACGTTCCCGTCTTATCAACACAGAGCACAGTTGCCGACCCCAGGGTCTCGATCGCCGGCATGCGCCGTGTCAGGACCTGATTTTGAGACATGCGCCATGCGCCCATGGCCATAAAGATGGTCAGGACGACGGGGTATTCTTCCGGCAGCACACCCATTGCCATGGCAAGGCCGGACAGGAAGCCGCGTTGCCATGCCATGGGATCGTCGCCGCGGGTCAGGCCGAAGATGATAGTGACCAGGATGCAGAGGCCGACGCCGATGAGCCCCATGTTGCGGACCATCCCGTTGACCTCGTGCTGAAGGGGTGGTTTCTCGGTGTCGACATCCTGCAGAGCTCTGCCGATCTTGCCGAGTTCTGTCTTCAGGCCCGTGCTGTAAACCTCCGCGACTCCCTGTCCGGCAACGATCAGCGTCCCGGAGTAGACAGTTGGCAGGTCTTCGCCGCCCGGCCGTTCCGGCCGGGATGTCCCATTCCACGACGCTTTCCGAACCGGGACGGATTCGCCGGTCAGCAGAGACTCGTCAGCGTTCAGGTTGGTGCAGCTGAGGACCATGGCGTCTGCCGGCACGCGGTCTCCCTCGGACAGCATCATGATGTCGCCCCGGACGACATCCCGTCCGGCAATGCGGATCCATGCACCGTCGCGCTTGACCAGCGCCCGTGGGCTCGAAAGGTCGCGCAGCGCATCCAGCGCGTTCTCCGTCCTGCGTTCCTGGTAGTATGTGATGCCGATGACGACAAATACAAAGCCAAGCAGCATCATGGCTTCTTCGTGGTCGCCGAGGATCAGATACAAGGTTCCACATGCCAGCAGCAGCAGGAACATAGGTTCGCGCAGAATCCCGAGAAGAATGCGCAACCAGCCACGCTTGCTGGTGGACGGCAGCTCATTGGGCCCGTCGCTGGCAAGCCTTTTTTTGACTTCAGTACCTGTTAATCCATTAAGGGAATCAACGTTCGTGTCACCCGTCATGATAATAACCTCCACAATATGTGGTTGATGGGTTCCCGACCTTGAAGAGATTTGACTCTGGCAAGCCCTACGTCCAGCTGCGCGAAGCAGTGACTGGCAGGCGACCTGTCAGGAACACCTGTATGCTAGAGCAAAAAAGTTGGCACGTCAAGTGTCTCTGGTGAACAAGTTGTCCCATAAGGGACACACCTGTTTGGGGCAAATTGCAGGTCTGTTTCCACGTGACTGGTTTCGGGCGGCGGTTGCTCCGCTCTCCGCATGTACTATACTCAAATTACAGAGAGACAATTTCACTCTTGACGGGCGTGGAATGTCCTTATGAAAGAGCACGCTGGAGCAGACGAAGGGACCGTCCATGGTTTTTTATGCAGGCCTCGTGGAATGGCCGCCTTTACCATTGTATGGTTCGGACAGGTCATCTCGCTTGTAGGTACGTCGATGACGGGTTTTGCATTGCCCCTGTGGGCGTACCGCACGACAGGACTTGCAACGGCTCTGTCGATGGTCGCGTTCTTCAGTTTTGCCCCAGTGATCGTCATGAGTCCGATCGCGGGCGTCCTTGTGGACCGCTGGAACCGCAAATGGACAATGGCGCTGT
>CAZEWU010000171.1:0-3790 GCA_964516155.1 uncultured Caldisericota bacterium | reverse complement strand
GCGACCAGAGTCCCCGTCACCTTCCAGAAGGCCGCGCGCCGGGGCGTGTCCTCCCGCCGGATCTTTCCGGTCATGTTCTTCTCATGTATCCGCATGCGTCCATTGTCGTCATCTTGCCTGCCGGCGCAACTCCAAAAAATGGGGAAAGCCCCCGGCCGCAGAGACCTGTTCCGGGGCATAAACGGGTTCTGGCTGCCATGGTGACAAAACCGTGGCAGCCAGACTATCGGATATGAGAGAAAGCGACTAGATGTTCAGACCGATCTCGTTCGCGGTCCAGATGGCATGCATGATGTTCGTGGCAGCATTGGCGTCTCCCACGACATACAAGTCTTCGATCTTGCCGTTGAGCTCCCTGAACAGGGCGGTATCGGGCCTGTACCCGACAGCCGTTACCACGCTGTCACAGGCGATCTCGCTCTGCCGGAAGTTCCTGTTGATGACCGTGACACTCCCATCCCTGACCTCAAGCAGCGAGTTTCCGGTGACTGTCCTGACCTTTGCCTGCTTGAGCAGATCGATGAGCATGATGCGGTTCATATGCGGCACAGGGCTGCCGGACCTGACGATATCATCCAGCATCTCAACGATCGTAACGTCCTTGCCTGCCTGGGCAAGCCACAGAGCGGTTTCGCAGCCGACGAGGCCGCCGCCGACGACCACAACGTTCTTGCCGGTTTTCTTCGTACCGTTCAGGACATCGGTCGCGGTGCTGACCATGGACTTATCGATGCCGGGGACCTTCAGGACGATATCCTTCGATCCGGTCGCGATCACGACTGCATCAGGGCGCTCCGCCGCGATGATCTTGCCGGTGACTTCGGTATTCATGTGGATCTCGACGCCGAGCTTCTTCATCTGCCCGACATACCACTCCAGCAGCCGTCTGTCATCGTACTTGAACTCCGGCTTGCTGCCCGGGATCACATGTCCGCCCAGCTCGCCGGTCTTCTCATACAGGGTCGCCTTGTGCCCGCGCAGGGTAGCAACGCGTGCCACTTCCATGCCGGCGATACCACCGCCGACGACGAGGACCTTTTTGGACTTCAGGGCCGGCTTGATCTCATTAAGGCGTTCCTTGCCGACGGAAGGGTTGACGGCGCAGGAAAGGATCTTGCCTTCAAACGCTCTGCCAAGGCAGCCGGTATGGCAGCAGATGCACGGACGGATATCGTCATCTTCACCGGCCATGGCTTTCTTCGGCCAGTACGCATCTGCAAGGAGACCGCGGCCGATGCCGATCATGTCGGCCTGGTTATCTTCCAGAGCCTTCTCGGCCATATCGGGGATGTCCAGCTTGCCGGCAACGATGACCGGGATGTGGACGACCTTTTTCAGTTCTTCCGTATAGGGGAGGTAAAGACCGTGCTTCTGATAGATGGGCGGATGCGACCAGTACCATGCATCGTAGGTGCCCACGTCGGTGTTCAGTTCATCATAGCCGGCTGCTTCAAGGATCTGAGCTGCTTCAAGGCCTTCCTTGAGATCGCGGCCCTTCTCAACATAGTCCTCGCCGGGCAGTCCGCCCTGGCGCCAGTCCTTGATAGCGCTCTTGACGCTGTAGCGCAGACCGACCGGGAAGTCCTGGCCGACCGTCTTCTTGATGATCTGCACAATCTCGATGGGGAGCGTGAGACGTCCGCGCAGGTCACCGCCGTACTTGTCCGTCCGGCGGTTGAAGATGGCAAGCGTGAACTGGTCAAGCAGATAGCCTTCATGGACCGCATGGATCTCAACGCCGTCATAGCCGGCGATCTTGGCGATCTGGGCGGCTTCGGCGAACTTCCGCACGATGGTCTCGACTTCGGCGGTCGTCAGCGCACGGCAGGTGATGCTCGGATCCCAGTAGTTGGGCACCGCTGAAGCAGAAACAGGAGGAGCGGCCATCAACGCCGGGGCACCGCTTCTGCCAAAGCCCATTGTGAGCTGCAGGAAGATCTTGGTGCCATAAGCGTGCACGCGCTCGTTCATCTCGGCAGACGTCTCGATAAACTTTACGGGATTAGTGGTTGCGCAGGGGAACGCCGGCATGACGGTCTTGTCGATCTCGTTCTCGACCTTGGTGATACTTGTAATGATCAGTCCGACTCCGCCCTTGGCCCGTTCGACATAGTAGTCGATTGCGCGCTGATTGTAGGAACCGTCATCAGAAACCAGACCGAATGCGCCCATGGGCGCCATCGAGATCTTGTTCTTGATTTCCACGCTGCCTATTTTCATAGGTTCAAACAGCTTGCTTCTGTTCATTGTTGTTGCCTCCAATGCGGTCAACCGCAGCTTTTTTCAAAGCTTGCCCTCGAAATCCCATATCCCCGGACTTCATCAACGTTATGATAAAACTTTATTTAATTACAATGTGGAAAAAGAGAAAGATAGACAGCATCGTTCGCCGTCCCCGTTCGCCCCGGACATCCGCCTGCACCGGTCTCAGGCAGGCATCCCTGAAAACCGGTGGTAGTGCGGAAGATCCTCTAAATTCCAGAATACAGATCCGGCGAAGGAGACGAGGAGTATTGAACATTTGGCAGGGACAGCGAGGATAACCGTTTACCGCGCGCGTTCATGCACCACAGCTGTCCCTTAGTGTCTCCCTGCAGAGAACCGAGAATAGTGCCGTCTTCATTCAGGGCATAGGTCTGCTCTCTATTTAATGTCCAGTTGAACAACGAGAGCTGGAGCACTGTGCCGCTTCCTTCAAGGACAGCAGAGAAAGGCGCACCGGTGACGGTATCCTTCCCGGCTTTGGTGATAAGCGAACTGAAGGTTCTGTTGATACCTTTGGGATATGTGATAACAGGATTGGCCGCTGCAGTGTCGATCATTGCGATCTTGTTCCGGCAGCCACCCAGCAGGTAGAGCCGCGAGTCGATACGGAAAAATTGCGGTCCTGCTCCACTGACGACACCTCCACAGGGAGCGTCACCACAAGAAAGCCATGTCGCCTTCCCACCAGTCAGACGGATGAGCTGGAGCAAATCCGAAGAATCCGATGTTCCTCCGGCAGCACCAGTTTCAACAAGGACAAAACCATTCTCCAGACTCCCACTGCCATAAATACTGGTTACATGGTCCAGTCCTGAAGGGAGCACAGCAGCAAGCACCTTCACAGGAGTAGTATATTGGGTGATCTGAACGCTCTTGCCGTCCAACGTCTTACCTCGTGAAGCTATCATTTCCAAGGAAGCACTCATAAACACCTTCTTGTCCCATGCATACCATGAGACACTCTCATTGGCATAGATGCTTCCGCCGGCGTTCACTTCCTTCGGCAGGGTCACAATCTTGACATCCAGTGATGGCGACTGCAGCATGAGAAGATGCTTCTTGGCGTCACCCTGTTTCTGGTCCACAGACCGCTGGAGCACCGTGAACGGTGGCCCCGAAGACCACAATATGACTGGCCAGTCATTGTAATAAGACACCTGAAAGAGAGGCTTGTCCGAAAGGGTCAGAGTGCCACGCTGAATGTCCCATGTCACAAGGTGCGCTGCCAACGTCTTCCCGGCTGCATTGGTTCCCAGTTCTGTCACCATCGTCACAGGCGCAACCGCGGCAGACCGTGAACAACCGGTAGTGACAACAATACACAATATTATGATAAGAACGAGAGAAGCGATCCCCTTCTGCGTCCTCAGATTATTCATCGTTCTCCTTTCCCTGGATACACCAGGAACATTTCCACATCACTCTTCCTGTTCCCCCTGTTGACCACGGATCTGCAGCGCCCCAAGATATGGAAGCCGGTACGTGTCACCCATTCATCTCCCTCACCTCCCAGCCTTACCTCCTA
>CAZEWU010000170.1:0-3825 GCA_964516155.1 uncultured Caldisericota bacterium | reverse complement strand
TTGCCTGTACCATCGCTTCCGGCCGCGATCTCGGGAACATCCAGCCGTTTCTTCAGCAGTTGAACTGGCTGTCAATTCCTGTTATTGCCGAGCAGGGGGCCGTTATTATCAGCCCGGATGGCAAACGCATGCTTCTGGAACGGGTCGTGTCCCGCAGGATTCTGCTGGCGTCGGCGGCAACGGTCCGGACGGCCCCCATGCCGCTGAATATCGTTCTCTATGGAAAAAGTGAACCTCAGGCTTTCCGATCTGCCGGTGCGCCCTGTTTTGTCCACGGATCCCAGGCGGATTGGTATGCTGCGCATATGACGGCTGTTCCGGATGACGGCGGAATCCGGACGGAGGGTGTCCGGAAGATATCGGTGCGCTGCCTGCCGGAGGAAACGGAAACTGTCCGGAAACTGCTGGTGAAGAACCTAGGTACGCAGGCCAACGCCGTTATCGCCGATGCCGGTTTCATCAACATTATGGACGCTGACGTCAACAAGGGAACAGGGCTGCAATGGCTGATGAAGTACCTGGAGATCGGACCGGAACATGTTATGGCTGTCGGAGATTGCGAAGCAGACTGGAGTATGCTTCGGGTTGTCGGCGTCCCTGTCGCTGTAGGAAATGCTGATGCCGGGACGCAGGCGTTAGCACGGTATGTCGTCCCCTCAAATCTCGATCAGGGGGGTGCGGTTGCGCTGGAACGATTTGCTTCAGGTGAGTTTGAGATCTGACAGGTTCCATATTCTTACGAAAGGGGAGGAACAGCATGGCAGCAGAAACGTACATTCAGGCTGTACAGTCTATGATCGCAAGTATTGAGAGCACGCAGATGGAGAACATCAAGAAAGCCGCTCTCATGGTCGCTGACAGCGTTCAGGCGGGAGGAATGCTCTTTGGCTTTGGAACGGGCCATTCGCACATGGTGGCCGAAGAGATGATCGGCCGTGCCGGTGGTCTTATCCAGGCGAAAGGTATCCTGGAAACAGAGCTCATGGTCCATATCAACGATACGCAGGCAACGTATCTGGAACGTCTGCCGGGTCTTGCCCGTGTCTATCTGATGAACTCTCCGGTGGAAGCAGGCGACGTTCTTGTGGTCATCTCCAATTCTGGACGTAATGCCGTTCCGGTAGAGATGGCGATCGAGGGCAGGAAAGCCGGTCTGCATGTTATCGCAGTGACGAACGTGGCTCATTCCAGAGGAACTCCTTCACGCCATTCTTCCGGAAAACATCTCTATGAGGTGGCGGACCTTGTGCTTGACACCTGTGGTGAACCGGGAGATGCATTGATCGAGGTCAAGGGAAGTCCCGTCAAAGCGGGCCCCGGTTCTACTATTGCCGGAGCGGTCCTTGTCAACAGCATGATAGTGGAAGCTGTGGAAATACTGGCCGGCAGGGGCATCACTCCCGGCGTTCTTCACAGCAGCAACAACGCTGATCATGCAGGAGCCATGGAAAATGCCCGTGTTGTCACAGAGTTCACACGTAAATTCGGCGAACGTCAGGTACGGATGCAGAAACGCGCCTGGGAGGGCCTCGCGGATTAGTTGCCGTCAGAGACGGGAAGCAGAAACGCCCGGCAAGGCTGTTGCCGGGCGTTCTTCATATCTGCGGCTTGACACTTCCGGGCGATTTGCTACAGTAGGAAAGCATTTGATCAGGGAGGTGCTTATGAATTACGAGACCATGCTGAAAAGGGTTGAACGACCCCTTGAGAAGAATCGGCGGGTGCACAGCAAACCTGCAAAGATCCGTCACCTTCAGAAACAACAGAGACTGTGGATGAACTCCAAGATGAAATGGCGCAAGTCTGAGAAACCTGGACTTGCGCCATTGTTCGTTCAGATCTGAGCCGCCCTGGTACGGAGTCCTGCTTCGACCAGCGCCCGGTATTTGCTCTTTCGCTGCATTAGTTCTGCGTGCGTCCCCTTCTCCATCAGTTGCCCACCCTCCAGATAGTAGATCATTTCTGCATTCTGAATGGTTGAGAGCCGGTGCGCGATGACCAGCGTAGTCCTTCCCCGCATGAGCCGTTCCAGTGCCTCCTGGACCTGCTGTTCGTTCTCAGCGTCCAGAGCGGATGTCGCTTCATCCAGCAGCAGGATCGGTGCGTTCTGGAGGATGGCACGGGCGATGGCGATGCGCTGTCTCTGTCCGCCGCTGAGGTTCCGGCCTGATTCTTCAAGCACCGTCTGGTAGCCCTGAGGGAGCTGCATGATGAACTCGTGAGCGTTGGCGGCACGTGCGGCGTCTTCCACGGTTTTCTGGCCGGGATCGGCCATGCCGCCGAGGATATTGTTGTAGACGGTATCGCTGAAGATGAAGGCGTTCTGGGGGACATAGGCAAAATGATGCCGCCAGGCCTTCAGGTCCTCGCCGTAGATGCTCTCGCTCTCGATCGTTACAGTGCCTCTGTCGGGCCGGTACAGGCCGAGCAGCAGTTTGATCAGCGTGCTCTTGCCTCCTCCCGATGGGCCGACGAACGCAGCCGTCGTCCCTTTGCGGACGGTAAAGCTTATGTCGTGGATCGTCTCGCCGGAGGCGCCGTGATAGCTGAAGCCAAGTTCCTGAACAGCAAGGCCGTGCCGCTCCACGGGTACTGTCGCCGTTGGAGCGGTGAGCCGGTCTGGTTCGGCTGGTACGTCGATAAGTTCGAGGACTCGCCGGCCGGCTACAAGATTAGCCTGCAGATCGCTCAGGAATGCCGAGAGCTGTGTGAACAGCATGATGACGCCGTTGGTGACCTGGATCAGGGCGAACAGTTTAGGAATGAACGTGTGATCCATGGCGCCGCGGTACGCGCCGTATCCCATGAGAACAAACACGACGATATCACCGAAAGCCTCGACGATGGTGCGGGTTGCCTCCAGGGTCCCCAGCTGCATCCCGGCGTTGCGCTGCCTGCTGCTGCTGGAACGGATATGATCAATGATCCACTGGGCCAGCCCGAAGGAGCGGATGACTGCGGATCCCCGCACCGACTCTCCGATATCGTTCAGAACGTCGGCTTTGCTCTGCTGTGTCGAGAGGCTTGCGTGACGCAGAGGTTTCAGAAGAGGAAGAGTCAGGAAGAACATGAGCGAAGCGGAGCCGACGATCAGCAGTCCGGCCCTCCAGTCGATGAGGATGGACGCTACAGCAGAACCAACGCCGAAGATGAGGATAACAGAGGCGTTCTGCAACGTGTTCCTGTACATCTTGCCGACTTCGGCAACGTCGTTGTTAAGTCGTGAGAGGATGTCGCCCGGGCTGCGGCGTTCCAGTTCCTCGATGGACATGGCATTCACGGAGGCAAACAACGCGGAGCGGAGATGTCCTTCCGTCCTCGTTGCGCCCATGGTGAGAGCCCGTGCTGCCAGTAGGATGAACAGTGCGGATGAGATGCCGACGCACCCGAAGAGGATGACTGATCCTGTCAGGAGCCGGGAGTTGTGGCTCATGAGGGCTTTGGCAAAAACGCTGAGGCCCAGTGCAAAGATCAGGTTCATCCAGCAGTTGACAGCGCCCAGGCCGATGAGCCCCCAGAGGTATTGGCGCCGGGCATCGCCGGTATAGTGCAGCAGCCGGCGCAGCGTCTTCCAGTTATTCATGAGCATCCTCCTTTGACTGCTGCAGGTTCCACAGACCGGCGTACCGGCCCTGTTCCGCCAGAAGCTCTTCGTGGGCGCCGTGTTCAACGATATGTCCCTGGTCGAACACATAGATGACGTCGGAGTCTTTGATGGTCGTCAACCGGTGTGCTACTGCGACGATCGTCTTCTCGGGGTAGCGCTGCAGCATCAGGGCGTAGACACTGCGCTCCAGTTCGTTGTCCAGCGCCGACGTTGCCTCA
>CAZEWU010000169.1:0-3840 GCA_964516155.1 uncultured Caldisericota bacterium | reverse complement strand
CCCTGGGCGCCGGCCTTACGCATCTCATACTCGAGCAGCGCCGCCGTTTCGTTTTCCGTCATGCCGGCCCTGAGCTGCGCGATCATCGCGCGGAATGCTTTGTCGGCAACGTGCCCGGCAGCGCGCATCGTTTCCAGCTCGTGGTCATCTTTGACAAGGCGCAGACCATCGACGAGACCCTGTGTCGCGACAAGAGCAACAGCGGGAAACGCTGCACGCAGTTCCTCCGCCTGCACAAACGAAGCACGATCCTTCTCAAACCCGAGCCAGTGAGCATGCTGCGCGTTGAGAAGGGGAACCATGGCATTGGTGAAAACACCCGAATATTCGATCGTATCCAGCCAGGAGCATTCTTCCTGTGCCTGCGTCGTAAACCGCCCGTCGACAATAAGATGCAGTCTGCCGCCTGCCGCAAGCAGATATGCTTCTTCTCCGGTAAATCCCGTCAGGTACCGGATGCTCGGCGCTGCCAGTGTGACAAAAGCATCAATGTTTGCACGTTCCATACATGCGCTGAGACGACGGATCCTCTCACTGTAAATGTTGTTTTCCATAAAGCATCTCCTTACCGATCATTCAAATGGATTTGTTTTTCCCGTATCCGATGGAATTGGTTTAGGCGTTACCGTGAGATAGGACTGACGGGTCTTCAGCTGCGCCTTCACAATATCCGGGTTCCTGTGCTGTGCGATCTGGAAGACCTGCGGCGGCGTGGACGACGTCTCCGTCCTCCCCATCCGTGGCAAAAGGTAGAAATTCCACACAGCAAAGGCGGCGACCAGAAGGATGATGAAAATCCAAGTCCCCGCAGAGATCTTGACCTTCTGCTTCCGGCGTTGTCTCGCAACGAGCTTCTTGCCGGCCGGAACGATAGTCGATGCTACCGGCGTAGTGAGTTTGTCTGCCATAGTATCCCCCTATTGGACCGTTGCTGCTGGAGAGGCAGCGGCTGCCTGTACGCCGGTTACCGCTGCGTCCGGACTCAGGACCATCCAGACGGTCATGGAGCATGTGTATGAGTTCCCCTGACCTGCCTGGCCTGTGACGCCACCATGCGAGACGGTTATTGATGAAGGCACCATGATGTAGTTGAATCTGGTACGGAGCGTCTCGTTGAAACGCCGCATCGTCCAGTAATCCCTGGCTGTATAGCTGATAGTAACACCGACCGTTTTGCTGAGACCCAGTCCCACCGGCTGTTGCAGACTGGTACCGCCCGTCGATGCGTCAGCGACCTGAATATTGGTATAACTGATGCCCGTTGCCTTGCCGACTGCCTGCAGGTCCAGCAGAAATTTGGTGTGCTCGTGCTGGTCAAAACTTGTCGGCGTCAGCCCCGACAGCTCGCCGATCCACGTTGTATAAGACTGGTTTTGACGGACAAAAGCGCTTTTCAGCCGCTGGACTTCCTGCAGGGTCGCTAGTTTTGTCTCAGCCTGTGTCGTCTGATCGTGCAGGTCGCGCAATTGTGCCAGTTGCGGACTCAGACCATACCGGTAGTAGACAAACGAGACGATAATCAGGAGCAGAACCACCAGGATGATCTTGACCGGAATATTTCTACCCATTCTTGCCACCCCCAACCCATGTCAGCGAAAGATTCATGGTCGCCTGGGTCGCCGTTCCTCCAACAGAACCGGTGCCTGTGCTGTATGGCACCTGATAGGTATTGATGCGTACACTGGCAAACTTCCTGTCGCCGCTCAACGCATTGAAAAGCCGGACCAGATTGATGAATTGGGTGCTGCCTGCGGTGATCTTGAGCTGGCCACCCTGCAGTGTCGCGTCCACTTCTGTGAGAACGCAGTTCTTGGGAACATCTTTTCCCAGATCGTCCAATACCTGATTTATATTAGCTTGTGACTGGATGGCGGTCACCAGATTCGTCTCCATGCTCAATGATCTCTGAGCAAGCGACCGGTTAAGGTCCAGCAGCTTCTGCTCTTCTCCCAGGACGGAAATCTGGCCCTGAAGATCTGCAAGATGCGTCTGGGCCTTGGTTACCAGAAATCTTGCATAGACATAGGAACCCGCCAGTGCAATGAGGACAGCAATCACAACAAAAATAAGCGTTCTGTCTTCATGGGTCAGCTGCTGACTTTCTCTCCGCCTTCGTGCCCGTGGAACAAGGTTGATCGTAATCATTACAGTCCCTCCGCACCAGGTCGATAGGTTAACAGGCTGTCTTCAGGCTTCACCGGTTTTGACTGTTTGTGCGCAGCCTTCCTGCGACTGGCCCGTGCCTCATACTCACGGAGAGAAAGTCCCGTCGCGACGCTGAACATGGGGGCCATCTGATTCAGGTAAGATTCAGCGAACATGCTGGAATCATATTTGGCCACATCAAGCAGCAGCAGGTTGCGTTCGACCGTGAACCCCGTAGAAAGCTCAATGTAGTCGATAATACCCTTCAGATTGGCTGTGCCGCCCGAGATAATGATATGAAGAGGACGGTCGCTCTCAAAACGTGTCGAGTAATAGTTCAGGGAACGCCGTATCTCCAGGACAAGTTCATCGATGACTGGAAGGGCTGCAGACGTTGCCCGCTCGGTATCGCTGCCATTTTCAAGATTGGCGTCCGGATCGACGTTCACCAGTTCCTGCTTCAGTTCCTCCGCCTTCTCGCTGGAAACGCCCATGGCCTGTGCTATTGCCTGGCTGATACGCGCGCCTCCGAAGGGGATCATACGCGTCAGGCGAATCATAGACTGGTCGGTGACATTGATCGACGTCATTCCGGATCCTATGTTGACCAGAACGACGGTCTTGGCGTCCAGATCCGGTCGCTTGAAAGCGACATAATCAACCAACCGCAGTTCCGCAAACGGCTCCACTTCGATAAACACGGCTTCGAGATGGGTCTTGTGAAGGACGTTCACCAGGCCGTTGACGATCTCCAGCGGGGCCGCGGCCACGAGGCAGCTCGCCTTGACGCTGCCGTCATCCGCCTGCCCCCGTGAAAGAACCTGGTAGTCCAGTACAGCTTCCTCAATGGGGTACGAGATATGCTTCTCCATTTCCCACTTGACGATATCACCGAGAGACTGCCGCGGTACCTCGTCCACGGTCACCTGCTTGACCGTCACCAGCTGCCCGGAAACAGAAGCAGAAACACGTTTTCCAATGAACGAATGTAATGTCAGCAGTGATCCAAGAGCTTCGGCAATGGCATCGCCTTTGGCGATCTTCCCTTCCTCGATGGCTCCGGCCGGCGTCGGAACGATCCCGAAGTTTACCAATCTGAGGCCACTCTTGTCCTCCTTGAATTGAGCCACTTTGATCGTACTGGAACCGATATCAACACCGATAATCGGTGTCGCTTTTGATTGTAGCCCAAACACAGGTACCTCCTTATACGATCGACTGTCAGAATTTTACCTGGGGAACAGGATTGTCAGATACCAGGTGACAACGTTGTTGCCGACGAGACAGGCAAGGTATGCTCCAACGGCCATGGCAGGGCCGAACGGCATGGAATCTTTGCCCTTCTTTTTGAAAAACGCCATCAGCGCGACGCCGACCAGCGCACCAATAACAAATGCAAACAGCAGAAAAACGATCGAAAGACGAAATCCCAGGAATGATCCCAGCATAAGGCCGAAGGTAGCGTCTCCCCAGCCCATCCCTCCGCGTGACAACAGGATAATCAGAGCAAACAGGACAGAACCGACTGCTGCACCTTCTACAGAGGACAGCAGCGACTGCCACCCACCGACAGCGGCAAAGACAAGGCCAATGAGCGCCCCCGGCAGGACGACGCTGTCCGGGACAAGGCCCGTCTGAAAATCAATGATCCCGACGGCAAGAGCAAGCATGGCCATAACGGCAAATTTCAGAGCC
>CAZEWU010000168.1:0-3855 GCA_964516155.1 uncultured Caldisericota bacterium | reverse complement strand
GATTCGAACCAAGAACCAAGAGGTTATGAGCCACCTGCTCTACCGTTGAGCTATGGGCCCCTGTGTTGTGTGCACATCTGAGAAGCACCTGTGCTGGTTTATTATAGGCGCTGACTGCCTTCCGTCAACCTATTGCCGCGTGCAGGAATGCGATGGCCTCCTCGTGGGAGTGGAGAGAGCCGTTGAGCTGACGCCGGCGGACCTCTGCCAGGAGCGCTCCAATGTTCTTGCTCTCCCGGAGGCCGAGCGCCAGGATATCGGAACCCGTTATGAGCGGCGGTTCCGCCATGCGGGAACGCACAAGCTCCAGCATCTTGCGTCCGGACTCTTTTTCATTGCAGAGGAGTCGCGCTTCGAGGATGGCGAGAATGGGGCGGGGAAGTCTGTCAATCGCAGAAGCAAGGGCGTCTGTATCCCGGGTAGTCCCGTGTTCAAGGAGCAGGCGCACGGTCCGCTCCTTCCGTTGCCAGGACCTGCAGGCTTCCGCAAGACGGTCGCTCAGCCCGAAGTCCTTGAGGATCATGTGCAATTCAACTGAAGGAACATCTCCGATCCAGAGAAGAAGCGGAGCTATCCAGAGTGCGTTTTCAGAGGCCGGTCCATCATGATTCTGCACTTCGTGCAGGGCGGAGAGCAGGTTTGTTTTCTGCAGGCGGGAGGCGTGGAGGGGCAGTCCGATGAGGTTGCTGCCCATGTGGTCGAGAAGGCGGATCGACGTGACACAGGTCGATGAAGTCAGAATCTCTTTGAGCTCATCCTGCGCACGCTTGTTGCGCCGGACATTCAACAGTCCCAGTTCGAGAGCTTCATGGGCTTTTGTCTGTGTTTCTTTGTCCAGTACGAAGTCAAAGCGGGCCTGCATCGTAATAGCGCGCAGGATACGCGCAGGATCCTCAATAAAACTATCTGGATACGTTATGCGGATGATGCCGGCGTCCAGATCCTGCAAGCCGTCAGTCGCATCCACCACTCTTCCGAAATCATTCTCCGAAAGTGACATTGCAAGAGCGTTAATAGTAAAGTCACGGCGCAGCAGATCCTTCATGAGAGAAGTCGGGGCCACCGTAGGCAGAGATCCCGGAAAATCATAGTATTCGAGGCGGGCACCAGCGAAGTCGTACTCACGATTGTTGATTTGAACCTTGTGCGTCATGAATCTGCCATAGGAAACAACGTTGGTATGAAACGTCTGTGCCACTGTGGACGCGATTCCTGAAACGTCTTTTTCCGTAACGACATCAAAGTCATTGGGTTCCTTCCCCAGCAGGATGTCACGTACGGATCCTCCGACCAGGTATGCCCGGTTTCCGGCTTCATCACCGATGCGGCCTATCGTAGCCAGGACTGCGGCAGTGTTTTCTCCGCCAAGCCGATCGATTTCTTCTCTCGCAATGATCCGTGTATCACCAGTACCGGGAATGCGCCCGACATGAGCAGTACTGTTGAGGTATCGCAGGACATCAGACCGGGAGATCACGCCGGTCAGCTGGCCGTTCTCCATGACCAGGAGGAGGCCCGTGTTGTAGGCGCTGAATGCCCGGATGAGCTCTTCCGCCGTTGCCAGGGGACCGACGGCGGGAACTTTCACATTCGTGAAGTAGCGAACAGATTTTTGCTCGAGCCGGGCAAGCGACGTTTTCTCAAGGGTCTTCTTGGCGACCGTCCCGACGATCCGTCCTTCATCTTCCACGGGCAGGACCGAGAAGCCAAGGTGGACCATCGTTTCCAGGGCATTGGCTGCCGGACGGTTGTAGGCAATGGTTGTCGGATGATAGGTCATGATCTCCTGGACAACATGATGCCGTTGCGAATGACGTTTTGTCAGAGCAGCAATGATACGTTCGTGAGCTGTTTCGACCGACGTACCGTCGCGCAGAATGCAGGCTGCGGCATGAACACGTCCCGCACCGCCCAGGGGCGCGAGGAGCTCCGCCACATTCAAAAACCGGTCGCTCCGCCCAAGAACATAAAGTGCCTGAGGCGTCTGATACAGCAGAAACAGGGCTTCAGCCTGTATGATCTGTGTCAGACGATGGACGATAACGGAGAGGTTCCCGACATTGCGTTCTGCGTGGATGATGGCAAAGATCACCTGGGCCCCGGCTACCGATTCGACCTGTGCTGTGCTGAGAGCGGTCTCCAGGATATGCTGCTGGTTAGGAGTCAGATACGTTGTCACATATCTGGCGACCATCGGCAGGTTCGCGCCGGCCTTGAGGAGATATGCCGCCTGCTCGACATCGAATGCCGTCGTCTCAGGAAAGAGCAGAGAACCGGTATCTTCATAGATACCGAGCGCAAGCAGGGTAGCTTCATCGGGATTGACGGGGACCTGCTGTCCACGAAGGCTTGCCGTTACAAGCGAAGCGGTGGCGCCACATTTCAGGATATGTCCTTCATCAAGGTGACTCAGGCTGGCTGAGCTCCGTTCATGGTGATCGTAGGCGATAAGGCGGATGCCGGGGATGCTCAGGGTGCTGCGGTATTCGCCGAGACGTGCCGCTACGATCGTATCTGCCAGGATGATGGTATCGATTTCTTCACGGGACAATTCGTCCGGGGAAGAATGGATAAAACGAAAACGTCCCTCGTAGAGCCGAAGAAATTCTTCTACATTGGGCTCGAGGGACGTCGGAAGGACCGGGATTGCTCCGGCGTATAGACGGGACAATCCAGCCATGGAGGCTATACAGTCAAAGTCTGCACCCACATGACCGAGGATGATCGTTTTCACATGTGTCCGTATCGCACCACACCGTCCGCTTTGCTGATCCTTGCCGCGATCGCCTGCCATGCCGCGACGGGAGTATGGCTGCATGTGATGGCATTCAGGAGTTCCTGTCTGCAGGCCTCAGCGTCTTCCTGCGTCCGTGCATAGATGGTCGCGATCGTCTGCCCCTGTTCTACGCGGTCGCCCGTTCTGACGCCCATGACGAGTCCTACCGAAAGATCAATTTTGTCTTCCTTTGTGCGACGGCCGGCGCCGAGATGCATCGCAGCCAGACCAATCGATTTTGTCTGAACGATGTTCACGAATCCGCTCCAGGGTGCCGGAACAGCCAGACGGACAGCTGCCTGGGGAAGCAATGACGGGTTATCGATGAACGCAGGATCGCCGCCCTGTGCCCGTACAATATCTGCAAAACGCTGCAGCGCTCTGCCGCTTTGGATAGCGTCAAGTTCCCGTTGTCGCGCTTCTTCGGCATTGTGCGCGATCTTGCTCTGCAAAAGAATTTCATTGCACAGCGTCAGAATGACGCTGACAAGCTTTGCCGGCCCCCGGCCCCGCAGTACTTCGACCGCTTCCATAATTTCAAGAGCATTTCCGACAGCATTTCCAAGCGGCTCATTCATATCGGTAACGTACCCGATCGTCCGCTTGCCGTTGTCTTCACCGATACCCACCATGGTCCGGGCAAGTTCGATGGCGTCTTCCTCTTTCGACATAAACGCACCAGAGCCCCACTTGACATCCAGGACAATGACATCGGCGCCGGAAGCGAGCTTTTTCCCCATAATACTGGAAGCAATGAGCGGAACAGCATTCACCGTTGCGGTAACATCCCGGAGTGCATAGAGCTTCTTGTCCGCGATGGCCACGTCTCCGGTCTGCGCCATGATGGCGCCGCCGAAACGATTGACAATGTCGGCGAACTGAACCGGCGTGAGGTTTACGTTGAAGCCCGGGATCGCTTCGAGCTTGTCGATCGTCCCGCCCGTATGCCCCAGACCCCGTCCGGACATTTTGGGCATGATAGCGCCGCATGCCGCCGCAATGGCGATAAGCGGAATGGAGACTGTGTCGGCAACGCCCCCGGAGGAATGCTTGTCACACTTGATGCCGTGGAGCGACGA
>CAZEWU010000167.1:0-3858 GCA_964516155.1 uncultured Caldisericota bacterium | reverse complement strand
TGGCATCTTCCACGCCTGATGCAAGTTCTCTGGAATCGACCATTCAGCTTACGCCAAAGCAGGTCGCCATCGCTGAGAAAACTGCGGAAAAGATCCAGAATGTCTCGCTGCGCCTGGCATTTCTGCGTGCGTATGAAGCATGGATGCGGTGGAGCATCTGGAGACGCATGGAACAGCAACGACGTCACATTTCACCTGCAAAGCGAAACAAGTAATCAACACTATCCACAGCCGCTGTGGATAACTTTGATGGACGTGAATGCGTTTTCCACAACGTGTTTCAGCATATCATGGAGCTGAGACGACCATTGTGAGTAACTGTCAGTTGTGCAGCTCCTGTCAGAAGCTGCTTTCCGGTATTCACTTCCTGATCCTGCACAGGTTCTCCCAGCAACCTGTGGATAAGTCGGGGAGAAAAACAGTGAAGAATCGGGGTGTGTTATTCTGTACGGGGAGCAGATAGAATAGAAACTATGAGAACAAAAGTTGCTCTTATCGCGCACGACCGGAAGAAGCCGGAAATGATTGCACTGTGCCGGGATTATAAAGGCATGCTGGCTCGGGAGGAGCTGGTGGCTACAAAGGGCACGGGCGGTCTTATCGAGGAGCTGACCGGTCTTTCTGTCACAAAAGTCAACTCCGGAGAAAAGGGCGGGGATCTTCAGGTCGGCGCCCTCATCGCTTCCGACGAGGTCAAGGCGGTCATCTTTCTACGGGACGCCCTGACGGCTCATCCGCATGAACCGGATATCAGTGCCGTTCTCAAAGTCTGCGATGTGAACGACGTTCCCCTCGCAACGAATGTTTCAACGGCACGGCTTGTTTTGATGCATCTTCAGCAGCTTCAGCAGGAAACTCCGGGAGAAAAAAAGGCGGAACTGTAGCAGCTACAGAAGGAAGAGGCTGGAAAGAATGCTCTCGAGCGTCCTGGTCTCCTGCCACCATTCTTTACGCTGAAGCGTCTCCACGCGTATTGTCCAGCGACAGCCTCCTCGAACGGCGACAAACACCCGGAAGGCAAAGGAAGCGTTCCGTGCGGCGAACGCAAGAGCAGGCACCGGTTCTTCTTCCGGCAGGACCTGCGATATGTTTGTGACATGCCCGGACCGCAGCCATGCAGCTGTGCATGTCGCATCAGCCGGAATACTGTTGCGGATCCGTTCCTCCTGTTCATCAGGGGGAGCCCCGGCTGTATCACAAACAATCTGCAGAGCGATACGCGGATCAGTAGGCTCGGAAACGCGTACTCCTACCTGTCCGTCCAGTTCCATCAGGGTCCAGTTGTCCGGGTATGCAAAAGCAATGTGCAGATCAGGACGTATGAATTGTTCCATCATCACAGACCCAGCGCCTCGTCCACCAGGACGACGGTCATATCGCTGAGAGCCGGCCGCGCCGTCAGGATAACGGTCGCCTTACAGATACTGTGAACAGGCAGACAGTCCATACAGGTACCGGTTGTGGCACAGGGGACGGAGAGCCCGAGACGGCGGGCGTTCATGGGAGCAGCAATGGTCCGTATACGCTGGATCGCTCCTTCCTGATCGGGCACGATCTTGTTTGCACCGGCGATGATGATGACCCGTGAAGGTCCGAAGAGGATGCCGGCGACATTGTTGGCTGTCCCTGAGACCCAGGTCATGACGCCGTCTTCCGTTATGGCGTTGACACTTGTTATGAGGACATCGGCGGCGTTTTCGGCGCGCAGGACCTTTGCACGCTCTTCGGGAGAGACAAATGTCCTGTCCCAATGGTCGATGACATGTTTTCCCCGTTTTTCCAGTTCTTCCGGCAGACCAAGCTCCCGGATGGTGTAGCTTCCAGGAAGTCCTATCGTCTGATCTGCGTCCCGGACAAGGCCAAGAACGACATTTTTTGCCGCTGCCGCCGTTGGCGTCCTGAAAACGGCGTACCCACGTTTTTCAAGAGCTTTCTGAAGAGCTTTTATCCTGAGTTCCTGATGCCATGTTTCAAGCTGCTGAACTGTTTCCATGTACGATCCTCCCCGCCCGGCGATAATTCGATCATGCCGGGTCCCGGAAACAGCATCGCCCCTGTTCTCGTTTTGACAAGATGGTTAAAACAAACAAACCGCTCTCCCTTTGATGAGGAGAGCGGTTTGCCGATACATTCTTATCCGGAGAACCGGCTATTGTGCTGTAAGAGCCTTGAGGGTGACGGTCAGCGTCCGCGACTGCCCGTTCCGGTTGATAACGACTTGCACGGTATCGCCAACGTTCTTGGCACGGACGTAGCTCAGGACCTGGTCGATGGTCGTCATATCTTCGCCGTCGATCTTTGTGATGACATCGCCCTTCTGGATCCCGGCCACTTCAGCACCGGAACCGGAGGTCACTGCGACGACATAGACGCCCTTGTCGGCCTTGACATTATACTGCTGGGCGATATCCGCTGTCAGCGTGGTCCCCTGGATGCCAAGCGCCGGCCATGTGACCTTGCCGTTCTTGATAATGGATTCGTAGACCTTCTTGGCCGTATTGCTGGAAACCGAGAATCCAAGACCCTGTGCATTCTGGTAGGTCATGGTATTGATGCCCACGACATTTCCTGACAGATCGATAAGGGGGCCGCCGGAGTTGCCGGGGTTAATGGCTGCATCGGTCTGGATAACGCCGACAAGCGTTTTGCCGGTAGTCCCGGTCGTTGTATCGGCACTGGTCTGAATGTTGCGTTCAAGGGCCGAGACGCTGCCGGTCGTCACTGTCTGGCTGAGCCCGTAGGGGTTGCCGATCGCAATGACCTTCTGACCGACGGCCAGTTTGGACGAATCGCCGAGCCGTATGGTCGGGAGATTAAAACCGTTGATCTTGACGACTGCGACATCACTCAGGGAATCCGTTCCAATGACTTTGCCGGAGAACTCGCGGCCGTCCTTCAGCGTCACCGTGATCTTGGTGGCGTTTTCGATCACGTGATTGTTAGTCAGGATATATCCGTTGGAAGTGATAATAAAGCCTGATCCGATCCCCTCTTCTTGCTGACTCTGCTGCCCGCCGAACCAGGAGGGCAGGTTCGTGGAGGAGACGGACGTGGTGTTGATCTGAACCACAGCGGGGGAAGCGACTTTAATGGCGTTTTCTACCGCCTGTTCTTCGCTTGTGACGATGACTGTACTGCCGGCGGATGTCGTGCTGACCGGATAACTGACATTTGTCGTCTTTACCCAGGGAAAGGTGCTTGGGTTGGACATCACGATGTAATTACCAAAGATCCCGCCGAGCACGCTGCCGAATAATAGTCCGATGATAAGACCCCAGACAAGAAAAACCCTGCCGCTGCTCCTGGGTCGCTTCGGTCCGGGAGAGCTTACCTGTCCCTCGACTGTCGTCGGGACAACAGGCTGCTGTTCTGTGTTTTTCTCTTCTTCAGGTTCAGGCTGAATAAAACCGTTCTCATCAATCATATGATACCTCCTCACAATCTTACAGGAGCGACTTCACCTGTATATACGCAACTTCACTTCATTTCGTTACGGAAAATGTGAGGAAATTGCCACAAAGGATGAAATGCACTTCAATTGCCCGGCCGTAATGATTTCCCCACCCAGACGTCCCGTCTGAAAACAGTTCTCTGGAGGTATGAGTTCATTATTGCAACGGCGGCTTTCTGGCCTGCAGTTGCATAAGTGCCGCCCGTAACCGTCGCGCCGCTCCGGAAATATCTGCTGCGGTGATGAGCGCGGAAACGACGGCGATCCCGTCGATACCGGTGTTCGCAAAGGATGGGATAGTCGCCAGACTGATTCCGCCGATGACCACGATGGGCAGTGATACGGCGGCCCGGATGGCTCTCAGTTCGTCCATGCTTACAAGGTCGGCATCGTTTTTTGTCTCTGTG
>CAZEWU010000166.1:0-3888 GCA_964516155.1 uncultured Caldisericota bacterium | reverse complement strand
CGGGTTCATTTCTGGTTCTTATTCATGCCGTTTTTCGCAGTCAGACGTTTCTTTTCTATCATCCTTCTTTACAATGATCGTTGTGCTTTCTTACACTATTTTGCGAGAGGGATCGCGGACGGTATTCATGGCCGCACCGGTGAGCTCACGCCAGGAGGTTTGCATACATGAAAAACAGAAAATGGATTGTTGGGGTTGTACTTGCAATCGTAATTATTGCAGGCGTTGCTGTTGCCTACAAACTTACACGCCCTTCCAAGGGCGCAGCAGGACTTTCGGGGAAACGGATTGAAGTAACGTTCTTGGCCTATGGGATCCGTCCTGAAACTGCTGCCGAGATCAAAGTGGGCGGCACCATGTATGATGAAACAGGTACTGCATTGCTCACGATCACGAAGATAACCTCAGTTCAGGCGGAGGAAGACTCTTTTGACAGCCAGGGCAATATTCATGTTGTCCGGCACCCTATCCTCAAGGATCTTACCATCACTGCACAGTCAATCGCTCCCAAAGAAGCATGGGTATTCATGTATGGAACCGACAAAGTCCTGGCGGGTGCAAACCTTGCCATCTATGGCGACACGTGGAAAGTGTGGGCAAGAGCGCTGACGGTCCGCAACCTTCCATAAAAGCAGAAGCAGGATGAATCTTGACAAAAGACGATCGGCCGCCCACATTTTTCTGCTGCTGATCGCGTACTATCCTCTTCTTAACTGGGCGATACGCAAAGTCCCCCTTTCCGTTGTAGGCGCATGGGAAGACGTTATGGTTGCAGCGTTCTTCCTCTTTGCCCTCTTCACGAGCTGGCGCAAAATTGGCCGTCTTCTGGCCTCTCCCGTCATGCTGACAGGATTGCTCTTTCTGGCGGCATCGTTTGCCAGTTTCGCCTTCAATGCTTACTACTCCGGAGCCTTCATTCATGAGGCGCGACTTACGTTTGAGCCATTTCTCGTCTTCATAACGCTCTGGCTGCTCATTGATTCGCAGCCGGGGGAACTCCTGAGGAGTGTTGTGCCGCATCTTGTTCTTGTCGCCACTGTGGTCGCCGCTATCGGTGTCTATCAATATATACGCAAGGTTCCCGTTCCTGCAAAATGGCTCGACAGCACAGAGAGAACCTCTATCAGGACCCGGGCATATTCTCTTTTTGGAAGCCCCAACGTACTAGCTGCATATCTTGAGATGCTCTTGCCGCTCGGCGTTTATCTCTTCCTGGTCCGTACCAAGTGGTATGAGCGCATCGTGATTGCAGGGTGCGTCCTGGTGAGCGGAAGCGGGTTCCTGCTGACCTTGACTCGTGCTTCGTGGCTATCTGCAGCAGGATCTTTCTTTGCAGGACTGCTTGTGCTCAAGCCGGTTCTTGCCCTCGTCTTTGCGGCAGCAGGCGCGGCGATTCTCTTCGTTGTACCCACTTTCCGTCTTCGCATGACGACTTTGCTCAGTTCTACGTATGTCAACAAGAGCAATAATCTGGGACGACTGTTCCGTTGGAAAGAAGCTTTCCTCAACCTCCGGAAGCATCCGCTTTTCGGCAGTGGACTGGGCACCTTTGGCGGCTCTGCCGCCCAAAAATATGGATTCTTCACCGGTATTTCCATGGATTCTGTCTGGATCCGTATCCTCACTGAAACCGGGATCTTCGGCTTTCTTACGTTTGTCATGTGGCTCACCAGTGGATTCGCCGAAGTTTTCGGCCATTTTCTCAGAACGCATGAGAAGCTCTGGCTCTTCGTCTCAATCGGACTGCTCGCACTTCTTGCCAATCTCTTTACCGATAATCTGCTTGATTCCTGGGCCATTTCACTCCTCATGTGGTCATTGTTCGCGCTTGGAGCAGTACCGGAGAAGGATACTGAATGAAGGCACTGGTCCTGAGCACTAACAACTATCGTTCATTCCCCAGCCGGAAACAACGCTTCGCCCGCCATCTTGCAGAGCGTGAATACGACGTCCTGTATGTCGAGGCGCCTGTTACATGGCTTGCCGCTGTCCATGCCAATCAATGGCGCAAACTATGCGCCTGGCGGGCAGGAACGAAGGACCAGGGGGGCCATCTGTGGACGGTTTCGCCTGCACCCTGGCTTCCCTTCTTCAAAAAAAGCGAAAAGATAGCAGATCGGGATGCCCATTCCTATTTCCGGTTCCTGCATCATCTCCCGGGGGACTGGACCAGCGAAATCGGCGTCGTCGTAACCTATCTTCCTTTTGTGCCTGAGACACTTCGGCTGCTTGGCGCTCCCGTTATTTATGATTGTGTCGACGACCACAGTGCTTATCCGGGCCTCATAGACAGAGCGACTGTCAATCGCCTTGAACAGCGCACGGCAAAGCTCTCCAGCGCCGTCATTGCTACGAATGAAACGATCGGCGCAAAGTTCTCCGCTTTTGAAGAGAAGTTGAGTCTCATTCAGAACGGCGTAGACTACGAGCTCTTTGCTCAGCCTTCCCTGGCCTGGCTGAATACGCTCAAGACATTGCCAAGACAGCACAAGTTCCTGTATGTAGGAGCTATGAGAGAATGGTTTGACACGGAAACGCTGGGGACGTTGGCTGCTGCATTTCCAGACTTCACAATCGATTGTTATGGCGGTGCGTCGTCCGAGGTTTCTGACAAACTTTCAGCTCACCCGAACGTTGTCTTCAAAGGTACCTTGCCGCAGCCGGAGATTGCAAAAAGCGCTGGCCAATATGACCTTGCGCTGATCCCATTTCGCAATTCCCCGCTTACCGCCGGCGTCGATCCACTCAAGTTTTATGAGTACGCGTCAGCCGGATTGCCGGTCGTTGCGTCCATGATCCAGGCGCTCGGGGCTTTTTCGGAAGAATCCGTTATGCTCGCAGCTACACCTGATGAATACATAAACGCTGTTCGCAGTATGCTGACAGCTGATTCGCTCGAAGCAAGGAAACGGCGCATTGAATCGTCAAAACGCTTTGATTGGTCATATCGACTTGCAGAATTCGACCGGGTCCTCGATTCGTTACCGGTCATGCATCCCTAGTATTGGAGGAGAGAATGGAAAAGAAACTCGCAATCATTGGACTTGGCTATGTCGGACTTCCCCTTGCATTAACGTATGCATTGAGTGATTTCCACGTTTCAGGTGTGGACATCGATCCCCGCCGCATTGCTTCCATCGAAGCCTGCTCGCTTGGAATGAGGGAAGATTTTGATGGTGTTCCCGTTAATGATGTTCTCCGGAAATACCTCGCGAACGGCAGTCTGAAAGTCACCACCAAGTTCACAGAACTTCCCAGAGACGTTACAACGTTTATTGTAACCGTCGGCATTCCGATAGATAATGAATGGCGCCTGAACATGGATATGCTCACGAGCGCGTGCACAGAGCTTGGAAAGCTTCTCAAAAGGGGAGATCTTGTCATCTGCCGTTCAACCGTCCCGGTTGGTACGACGCGCGGACTTGTCCGTACGCTCCTGGAACGTGGAAGCAACCTGAAGGCGGGAGTGGACTTTGATCTTGCCTATTCATCCGAGCGTATTGCAGAAGGACACGCTTACGACGAATTCCGCAAGATGCCGCTGGTTGTCGGTGGCATCGATACCAAGAGTCTTGAGCGTGCAGCCGATGTTCTCGGAGCCATCAATTGCGAACCAGTGTTCAAGGCGTCTTCCATTGAACTTGTCGAAGCGGCGAAGATGTTCGAGAATGCCCAGCGCGATGTCAACATTGCCATCGCCGATCAGCTGGCACGTTTTGCCAATCATTTCAACATCCCGACGTGGGAACTTGTCGAGGCATGCAATACACACAAGCGCGTCAAGATTCTGATGCCTGGAATAGGCGTTGGCGGGCATTGTATTCCGTATGCTTCGCCCTATCTTTTTGGTTCCCTGAAGGGAGAGAAGGAATGCGAAGAGCTCCTCCC
>CAZEWU010000165.1:0-3919 GCA_964516155.1 uncultured Caldisericota bacterium | reverse complement strand
CTGTGCGCGACGAAGGGATGAACTACCACTACCTGCCACCGCCACGTACGGTAGCTGCTGATGAGGCACGTGTAGGAGCTCTGGTCGGTGTCCTCGAGCGCCGCCACGTTTCCTATCTGCGGGGCATGACGTGGACGACCGACGCGTGCTACCGGGAGACGCGCGCGGAGGTGGAACGGCACAGGGCCGAGGGATGCCTGACGGTCGAAATGGAAGCGGCCGGGTTCATGGCAGTGGCGCGGTTCCGCCGGGTCGCTTTCGCGCAGCTTCTGTACGCCGGGGATGATCTCAGCGGCGTGTCGTGGGATGATCGGTCCTGGCTGGATCACCGGCCGGTGCGGGAACAGCTGGTGTGGTTGGCGGCAGAGGCAGCGCTGGAACTTCCGAAGGTGCAGAACTAGTTCAGGAACGTCTGAGCGCGCGGAACACGATCCAGGCACCGAGGACAACGAGGGCCGCCACCGAAAGGACGACAGTCGCCAGGCACTCCTTGCGATCGTCTTCGGACATGCGCTCATGACCTCGCAGCAGGATCGTCGCCGCTCCGGTCCCGGCGATGGCCAGCAGGGCGACCGAAATGACATTGCTGACGGTCATGAAATCCCGCCCGCCCGCAAGCATCGTCCACCCGTCCGTCACATAGTTCCCAAGCCCAAGCAATCCTCCCGCGAACGCGAAGATCGTCAACAGTCTTCTCATCGAACACTCTCCCGATCGGCAGCTGTCTGCTGCTGCGCTGCGGCTCATTATAGCCGGATTGCGCTGGCAACACAGGATCATACTCCAGGAACGTAACCAGAGTGTCTATGACGTCTACGGGTGAAATTCCATTTCTTGCAGACGTGGCAAAAGACGGACGTCGACATCTGCCTATCCTCGATAGATCAAAATGACACGGGATACTTGACAAAGTTGCTATTCAATCTATAAGAGTGACAAAGGCAGTAACGAACGCAAGATGGGCAGGAAGGGGGCAAGTATGGAACTTACAGAGCTTGGTATTCCAGATGATCCACGGATACCGCTGAAGCACGCGAAGGTTCTTCGAGGACCATTCCAGATGTCTCTGGACATCACAAATCGATGCAATTTCAGGTGTCTTCATTGCTTCAACAGAAGCGGTGAGAATCCTATCGTCGCGGATGAGTTGAGCGATGAAGAACTGATTGACTTTGCCAACGATGTGGCAACGTTCCATCTGTACAACTTCTGTTTCTGCGGGGGAGAGCCCCTGCTCCGCAAGGACCTGATGTGCATCATGGCAAAGATCCTGGTTGGCAGTGGGTCGATGATCTCCTTTGTCACCAATGGATCGTTGATGACGCCAGAGATAGCCAATGACCTCCTTGCAAGCGGTATTTCCCGTGCCCAGGTGAGCCTTGATGGTGCGCGAGCTCAGAGCTACGAGCGGCTGCGAGGGGTCAAGGGATCGTTCGACAGTGCAGTGGCTGCAATCAAGACTCTCCGAGATGCGGGGTTCAAGGACATCAGCGTCGCTTTCTGTCCGACCAGTTTCAACTGCTCTGAGCTGGAAGAGGCGGCGGTCCTTGCCCGCTCGCTGGGGGTGGATGAGTTCAGAGTTCAGCCGCTCATGATGCTTGGCAGAGCGAGACAGCACCTGCAGGAGATCGTTCCATCTCCTCAGCAATACCGTGAGGTAGTACGGACGATCGAGAACCTGCGACGCGCTTATGGACAAACGATGACCATTCAGTGGGGCGACCCGGTAGATCATCTCATTCGTTTTTCGAGCTTCCTTGAACACTGCAGTACGTTTCTTGGTATCAAGGCAAATGGAGCTATCGAGGTTTCCCCATATCTGCCGATCACGGTTGGCAATGTGAGAAACCACAAATTGAGCGAGTACTGGGACAAGGGTCTTGCCAGGATGTGGAGAATCAAAGAAGCCAAGGAACTGGCACAACGAGTGTCGTCTGTGGAAGACATGGGCAAAACAGAGATAGACATGCCGAGCGTCTGGTACGAGAACGACATTGCATTGGATCTGATCGACGACGGCTTGATCGGAGAGGAGGTCATGTGAATACGGGAAACCCAGTCTTCCGCAAGAGAAACCTATTGTATGAGCGAGAGGAAAGAGACGGCTACTTCACTATCGTTTCCAAACTGCATCCGGAAACAAGAGAGTTGATTATCAACAAGACAGCAAGGTCCGTTTTGGAACTTTGCAGTGGCGAACGGGATATTGACCAAGTCATAGCCGAGTTCGAGAACATGCATCGGGATGTTCCCAGGGAACGGCTTCAATTTGATGTGAATCAGGTACTCGGCATCTACACAAGATTGGGAGTCGTAGAGTGGTTGGGTGAGAACCCGTTCTTGAACAGGAGGGAGGAGGCTGTCAAGGAAGGATACTCTCTCAGTATTGCTCAGGAAGGGGATATCTTCCGGATCGAGACATTCCTTCAGACGAACCATGGCGCGTCTGAGAGTGGCACGTATTTTTGCCATGAAAGCGCTCTAGTAACAGAAGGAGAGTACAACAGGTTGGCCCTGAGGCAGAAACTGTTCTCCTACAACGAGGAGTTCTTCCTGCTGGAGAAGGAGCAGGAAGTCAAGGGTCTCGTTGCCGTCTCTATTCCATATTGCCCTCGCGAACAGGCAGCCATCATGAAGCTGCTATACTGCCCAGCCGACTACGCCAAGAACCTGCTGGCCTATGCAAGAGAGTATTATCCACGCCTCAGTATTCGTGCCGTCACGAAGCTGAAGATCTGTGAATCGATCCTGCACCCATTGGACCAGGGCTTGAAAGAGCTCTTGGCCAATGAGGGGTTTGTGAACGAAGCCAGCCTGAAGAATGAGCTGGGTTTCGGAGAAGACATGTCAATCTGGTCACATGCGTATCCTCAGAGCTTCATTGACGAGGTGAACAGGCAGCGAAAGAGCGCAAGTAGAGGAAAGGAGGTGAAGAATGGATGAGTACGAATCGCCGACCATCGAGCCAGCAGGAGGACCAGACAGTCATAGCGAACCCGACGGAATACCTACATTAGTGCCGGTGGCTGTAAATGCTGTTGTAGCCTTTGTTGCTGCTATTTGGGAAGTAGCGATTCTCTGGAGTCAGACCTGGACTTGGAACAACTAGGGACGAGATCCAGGTAGACGAACGAGAAGACGCAAGATGAGTAGCTATGTGATCTGGGGGCAAGGGATGTCGGAGGAACGGAAGACTGCTGGGAACATGTGATGATTGATCCCCGACATGACATAAAGCACTGCCTGATGGACATGCTCTTGCGTCTCCTCGCATTGTAATTGCTGGTCCACGGCTCGGACGATAAGGGTGGAATCGAGAGGAGGCTATCCTGATGATCAACTACCTTATCATGGCGTTTGTCGGGCTTGCTTTGCCGGTCATCATGCACTTCGCAGCCAAGATGAAGCCGAATCCTTTCGTCGGAGTCAGATTGCCTGCAACATATGCTGACCCAGCGGTGTGGAGCAGGACCAACCAGAAGGGTGCTCAGATTGTGTACACTCTTGGGCCCGCCATGAGTATTGCGAGTCTTTTGTTCTACTTTACCGGCACGCCTCCAGAGAGAGGCGGGACATACCTGGGGCTTGGCTTGATCGTTGCCGTTATCCTCATGACTGCTTATCTCTACTTCTACTCCAAGACACTTCTCCAGAAGACCCTTTCACAACCAGGTACTACAACCATCCCAGCTATGGAGAACGTAGGGGCTTCGAAAGCTGCCGTCATCCTTTTTCTTATGATGGGTATCAGTTTTGTTGTCTTGGGGATTCTGGAGATCTACAGTCATGCAGGTACCTCCATCGGCATAAGGGTGGGCAATGTGTTTCGTGATGCAGCAACATGGCATAAGGTGAACACGGTTGGTGGGATCGGGGATATCGTTGTCGGAGGGTTCTTCACCTTCTACTTCGCGCAATT
>CAZEWU010000164.1:0-3924 GCA_964516155.1 uncultured Caldisericota bacterium | reverse complement strand
AGGAGGACGGCGGGGCGCGATCCTCGGTTCTTTCGTCAACGGACTGCTCATCACGATCCTCCCGGCGCTCCTGCTGCCCTACATGGGAAGCCTGGGAAAAACCTCGATGACGTTTGCCGATACGGATTTCTGCTGGGTGGGGATCGTGAGCGGCCTGATAGCAAGGATGGGCGTCGCCGGCGCCTACGCAGGCGTCATCCTGTTCGCAGGCGTCCTCCTGGGACTTGCCGGCTGCATAACGGTCAGGTTCAGAAAAGCCGGAGTAGCAACAGCATAGCGCCCTGTCCCCTGCACAACAGTAACACCTGATCGACCAGCCTCCGGTCGCCGTACCTTTTCCCGACACTTCCCGGCGTCAATGAACAGGTCGCCGGGACCACATGCGCCTTCCGCAGCCTGTCAATGGTTGTTATGGTTCGCCTCAGGACAATTGCACTTACGGTATATACTATATGGTAGTGTGCCCAACGCACCCGGGACCGTACCTGGACGCCAGTCTCTCTCGAAACGGAGGAATCATGGAGATACCGGATATTGCCGTTATGACCTGCGCAGAGCACCCCGAATTGCGCCCCGCGATGGACAGGGTCAACAATGAACCGTGGCCTGAATTCATGATGCATGACGCCGTATCGAACATCCACTGGAACAGGCTGTATGATGTGTTCCCCGCTTTCCAGTTCGGCATGGTCGACCGGCGGACAGGGTTCCTGTTCGCCATGGCAAACAGCATTCCCCTTGCGTGGGATGGCGATCTGCAGTCACTGCCCGACAGAGGCTGGGACTGGGCTATCGCACAGGGATGCGGGGATCAGGAACAGGGCGCTGCAAGCCATACCCTGTCTGCACTGTGTATCTCCATCTCCCGTGATTACCAGGGAAAAGGACTGAGCCGGGTCGTGGTGCAGGCGATGCGCGATGTCGCCACCGCGCACGGGCTGAAACGCCTCATCGCCCCGGTGCGACCAAATCTCAAGGCACACTATCCCCTGATCCCGATCGACGAGTATATCGCGTGGACCCGGGAGGACGGCACCCTGTTTGACGCATGGATGCGCGTCCATGCGAGCCTGGGAGCCAGGATCATCGGCGCCTGTCACCAGTCCATGTCCATTATCGGGCGCGTGAGCGAGTGGGAGGAATGGACCGGGCTGCGCTTCCCCGGATCCGGCAGGTATCTTGTCCCCGGTGCGCTCGTCCCGGTAGTCATCGACCGCGAAGCCGACACGGGCGCCTACATCGAGCCCAATGTCTGGATGGTGCATGAACTGGGCTGATCCCGGAAAAGGAGCTCCTGCTTATGGATGATAACGAGATACAGACCCCGGCCTGCCTCTCAGCCCCGCAGATATCCCGGATCCGGGCTCTCGCCGGTATCTGTCAGGCACGGGACGGCTATTCGATGGAGGCGCGGCTGGACTTCGGCACCCTGGAGGCCCCGTCCGCCGGCTCGCCCGGTCACGCGCTCTGGTACGCAGACGACCTGCTTGCCGGGTTTGCCGGGATGTACAGCTACAGCGATCCCCTGGAGGTCGAGACATGCATCCTCGTTCATCCGGAGTTCCGCAGGAAAGGCATCGGACGCGCTCTGGTCCACGTGGTCATCCGGGAATGCCGGAAACGCAGCGTGCAGAGGCTCCTGCTCATCGTCCCGCAGGAATCGCAGGAGGGAGCCGCCTTTGCTCATACACTGGGAGCGCTGCACTTCCGCAGCGAATACACGATGGACCTTGATGTGACGGGGATACCCATGACCGGAATGATGCCCGACCCGGTCGAACTGCGTCCGGCAGGCATCGCGGATGTTCCCGTCATGGCGGCGATAGCTGCGTCAGCATTCGCCGGGCCGGTCCGGGAAGAAGAGCGGTCGCTCGTGCGCCTGCTGAAGGAGACTTCCCGCCGGACCTATCTCGCCACACAGGATGGAAAGCCTGTCGGCGTTATCCAGTCAGTCGAGAGCGACGGGCGCGCGTTCATTGTCCACTTCGCAGTCAGACCAGACCTGCAGGGCCGCGGGATCGGACAGCAGATGCTGCTGGCCATGATACACGGCCTGCGCAACAGCGGCAGCCGGTGGATCACCATCGAGGTCGAGACCGGGAACCAGCATGCCCTCTCACTGTACCGGCGGTGCGGATTCGTGACGGTCTCCGCCACGGACTATGAACTGCTGGAACTGCACAGGATCCCGACTGCTCCCGAGCTCCTCTTCGATAGTTAGGCCGTCGTTCATCAGTCCGCGGCCGCCTTTTTGTGAGCTATTCTATAAGTCATGCCATCGAAGTTCTGGAAAAGAACGGCAGTCGTCGTATACTGCACCTGTAAGAAAATAAATCTGCGTCGGAGAGGTGAAAACGGTGGAAGACAATCGCATCACTACGCATCCGATCCTTGCGTGGAACCGGGGGACCCCGGTGCACGTCACGTACGATGGCAAGTCAGTTCCCGCCTATCCCGGTGAGACAGTGGCAATGGCTCTTTACGCTGCAGGGGTCAGGCAATTCGGTGTTTCCTCCCGTTTCTACCGCCCGAGAGGTATGTTCTGTGCAATCGGAAAATGTTCGTCCTGCATGATGCGTGTCGACGGCATCCCCAATACGCGGACCTGCGTCCTGCAGGTCTGCGACGGTATGAACATCGAAACACAGCACGGCGATGGAAAATTTCCCGATGTCCAGGCTGCCGCGAAGGGGGTCCAGGAGAAAGACGCCGAGATCCTGATCGTGGGCGGCGGACCGGCCGGGCTGGAAGCGGCGCTCTGGGCGGCAAAATCAGGAGCGCAGGTCGCCCTGCTCGATCAGAACCCGCAGCTGGGTGGTCAGCTCATCAAGCAGACGCACAAATTCTTCGGGTCGTCCCGCGAGAACGCCGGGACGCGCGGGGTCACGATCGCCCGGCAACTCATCGACAGGGCCGCAGCAGATCCCCGTATCACCGTCTACAACGGTTACACAGCCTTCGGCTGGTTCCAGGGTTCCGTCTGCGCCGCCAGCCAGGACCAGGCAGTCCTGTTCCACCCACGCAAGGTCATCGTGGCAACGGGCGCCGCCGAAAAGATGCTCATGTTCCGCAATAATGATCTGCCCGGCGTCTTCGGCGCCGGTGCCGCGCAGACGCTCATGAACGTTTACGGCATCCGTCCCGGCAGAAAGGTGCTTATGGTCGGCGCCGGAAATGTCGGCCTCATCGTAAGCTACCAGCTCATGCAGGCGGGCATCGAGGTCGTCGGCGTCATCGAGGCCGCGCCGCACATCGGCGGATACCTTGTGCACGCAAGCAAGATCGCCCGTAACGGCGTCCGTATCCTGACCCGTCATACCGTCGTCGAGGCCGTGGGGACAGATCATGTCGAGGGGGCGATCATCGCGGCGATCGATGACAAGTGGCAGCCCATTCCCGGGACAGAGCAGCGCATCGACTGCGACACCATCTGCCTGTCTGCCGGTCTCAAACCGTCTACCGAGCTGCTGGAGCAGGCAAAGGTCGACCTCGCCTACACCGGCGAGCTGGGCGGCTGGGTCGCCAAGCGCAACCGCGCCATGCGGACCAGTAATCCCGACGTCTTTGCCGCCGGCGACGCCTCGGGCGTCGAGGAAGCCTCTACCGCCATGATGGAAGGCAAGATCGCAGGGCTGCAGGCAGCGTATGATCTTGGTCATACCGACGTTCCGCAGACAAAACAGCGCGACACCAGGCACGACCTGGATGACCTGCGCGCCGGTCCCTTCGGCGCCAAGATCTGCGCTGGACTCAAATGTGTCGAGGTGCTGGAATGAGCCACGTTGAAACCGGAATCATTGATGTCGCTTATCTGCGGGAACACGGGTTCCTGCCCCCGGAAGAGCGGCAGAAGAAAGGCCCCGTCGCCGTCAGCGAGTGTATTCAGGAGATCCCCTGCAACCCCGGCGTGAGTGCGTGCAGGTT
>CAZEWU010000163.1:0-3942 GCA_964516155.1 uncultured Caldisericota bacterium | reverse complement strand
TGGACTCGAGCACCTCTGAGATGACCCGGATCGTATAGGGGAACTCGCTTTCCTCCGGGATAACGGGAAGAAGAGCCCGTTCCGCCAGAGCTCCATGACCGATCTCACGCCTGCCCGGACCACGCATGGGACGGGTTTCACCAACCGAGAAAGGCGGGAAGTTGTAATAGTGCATATAACGCTTGGTCACTGTTGGTTCCAGGCCCTCGATCATCTGTCCTTCGCCTTTTCCGCCCAGCGTGGCAATCGAGAGTACCTGCGTTTGGCCGCGTGAGAACAGCCCCGAACCATGAACCATTGGGAGCAGTCCCACTTCAACGCCAAGAGGACGGATCTGTTCCGGCGTACGGCCATCAATGCGAACGCCCTTTGCTACGACAAGATGCCGGATGAAACGTTTGATTTCTGCATCAAGGACCTCTCCGACAATAAGAGCATCGTCAGGATAATCAACCGTCAGCCCCGCAGCAAGTTCGCCCTTGAACTCATCAAGGATCTTTTCCTTCTTCAGCTTCTCCTTGTTCTTGAGAAGTTCCGGAAGTTGTTCCTCGACCATGGCGCGCACTCTGGTTTGAAGCGCATCATCAAAGGAAAGCGGGGGAACGACGATCTTCTCCTTACCCGCCTGAGAGCGCAGTTCTTCCTGCAAAGCGCATGATTCCCTGATGGGCTCCTGAGCTTTTACAAGCGCTTCGACCATTTCCGCTTCGCTGATCTCCCGTGCGCCGGATTCAACCATCAGAATTCCTTTTGATGTACCGGAAACGGTCAGATCCAGCATGCTCTTGGTCTCTGTGTCAGAGGGGGATGGATTAAAAACAAGCTGTCCATCGATCTTCCCGACTCTGACAGCGCCGACCGCGTCTACAAAAGGAGCGTTGCTGAGAAGCAACGCAGCAGACACAGCATTGATAGCCAGAATGTCAGGCGAATTCTCCTCATCAGCCGACAAGACGTAAACAATGACCTGCACTTCCTGGCGGAAATGCTTGGGGAATAACGGACGGATAGACCGGTCAATCAGGCGCGAACGAAGGATCTCGCGCTCACTTGGTCGTCCTTCCCTCTTATAGAAACCGCCGGGTATCTTGCCTACAGCGTACATTTTTTCGAAATAATCAACAGTCAGCGGAAAGAAATCAATCCCTTCCTTTGCAACATTGCTGACAGTCGCCGTCGCCAGAACTACTGTGCTACCCATTGTTACAAGGACAGCGCCTCCGGCCTGTTTGGCTAATCGGCCCGTCTCAAACGTTATGGGCTTGCCTGCGATTGTTCCATGAACAATCTTTATCTCATCACTCTGCAACATCTGCTCCTACTTGCGGATTCCAAGCCGCTTAATCAACAAAGCATAACGGTCTTCATTAACCCGCTTAAGACTGCTCAACAGTCTGCGACGTTCTCCGACCAGTTTGTAAAGGCCACGCTTCGAGCTGAAATCCTTTGGGTGGCTCTGCAGGTGACCTGTCAGTGCAAGAATACGCTTGGACAGCATAGCGACCTGAACCTCAAAAGAACCAGTGTCACTCTCACCAAGCTTGTATTCGTCAATAATCTTCTTCTTCTCTTCGGCTGTCAACATCATTTACCTCCATAGGTATCCCTGGACCCAGTTCTACGTCCAGCCAGAACGCACGACCGAGTGTAGGGAGAATGTATCAGAATTGTAGCAGAAAAGGTAGACAAGTAAAGGAAAAGATGTCACTGTATCATTCATCATCACCGTACCGGATGATCTCTGTTGAACGACTCCAGGACGCGACGTGCCGTGGCCGTATCCTGCTGTATTTGTCTGGCAAGGGCCGCCGCAGAGGGAAACCGCACTTCATCACGGATACGGCTGACAAATTCAACCTTGGCCAGATGACCATAGACGCGACGGCGGAAATTAAGCAGATGAGCCTCCACCGTACGCCGCGAATCCCGGGCAATGGTAGGTCGCACTCCGATGTTGCAGACACCGCTTATAATTTCCCCGTCCAGCATGACCCGCACGACGTAGACCCCATCTCCCGGCAACAGCTTGACAGGATCTGACACTTCGATATTCGCCGTGGGGAAACCAAGCTGTCCGCCAATCTGATTCCCTGTTACGATAACCCCCTCAATGGAATAGAAACGTCCCAGAAACCTGGCGGCCATCTCAACAGAGCCCCGCATCACATCCGAGCGGATAATCGAGCTGGAACAGGTCTGACCATCAACCTCGACAGAGGGGACAACGATCAGCGTACGGCCAGATTCTTCGAGAAGGCGCTTCAGGATAACGATGTCGCCGCATCTTGCTTTGCCGAATTGGAAGTTTTCCCCAACGACGACTACGCGAGCATTCAACCGTCCGATCAGAATGTCCTGTACAAAAGAAGCGGGGGAAAGAGCCTGAAACTTCGGGGTAAAATCCTCCATGATAATTGCGCCAACGCCCCACCGGTCAGCGTATTCTACTCGTTCACTGTTCGTTGACAGCAGCCCGTGGATTCCACGGGTCGTCAACTTTGGATTCCGTCGAAAGGTATAAATGACGGTGGCAAGCGAAGGTCTCCGACTGTGCAGAAAAAGCTCGGACAGCACTTTCTGATGGCCCAGATGAAATCCGTCAAACGCACCGACAGCAACCGCCGACGCGATCTTGGGAAACTCAGAGGAAGAAAGATAGACGCTGCTCATTCGCAAAAGACTTTCAGCGGCCTCGCTCTGCCATCCTGCATGCTGGCGATACCGGCAATCACTCCGTCCGGATGGCGCACGATGAAAATCTCCCCATCCGGTGCAGCATACGGAACAGAAATACCATGGCTGAACGCCGTCCACTCGCCGGGGGCCATCGGCAATTGTCCAAAGGTCGACAGGAGACATGGGCTGTGCTCTCCCCAGGTAATGAAGGCAAAATCACCTTCTCCGGCATGTTTCTGCACCGCCGCCAGGCTCATTGCATCGGTCATTTCAAAGCCATAGGCTTTGGTGCGGAGAAGATGCCCCATGCATCCACCGCACTCCAATATTGCACCAACGTCACGGCAAAATGCACGGACATAGAATCCGGGAGTGACCGTCATGCGGAAATAGATGCGGTACCTGTTTTTCTCCGTTACATATCTCAGAACGGTCAGCTGCTTCACCTGCACAGAGACAGGGCTGAATTCAAGCGGCCGCTTTCCACTGCGAACGGCTTTGTATCCACGAATGCCGTTCTGGTGTTTTGCAGAAACATGAGGAGGAATCTGCTGTTGCCGCTGTGCGACAGCATGGATGGCCGCATCCACCGCCTCTCTGGACAAACCGGACACGTCCCGGGTCTCGATGACTTCGCCCGCAAGATCATCGGTTACCGTTGTCAGCCCAAGGACAAGCTCACCAATATATTCCTTGTCGCTCGGAGGCAGGAAAGAAATCAGCTTCGTCGCATGCCCGACAGCGACGGGCAGAATGCCGGCGGCCGGAAGATCAAGTGTCCCCAGAAAACCGGCTCTCTCAATCTGCAGTATCTTCTTGGCAATATCCAATGTCTTTGCGCTGCTCAAACCAGCTGGTTTGAGCAGCGCAAAGAAACCGTTCATCTCAGGATGATCCATCGGCAGAGACATCGCTCTCAGAAATCCTGTGAAACACCGTGCTCCTACTGCCCCTTCTGTATCTCGGCAATGACCGAAGCCGGCGTCACCGTTACCGACACAATCCCCTGTGGAAGCCCATCAAGAAGGACCTCATACCCTCCGTCGGAAAGAGCGGGAGCGCTGACATCGACGTATGCTCTGATCTGAGCCGGTTTCAAGCCCATGATAGTTGAGCTGGTCCCGCTCACAAGGACGGAAACTGCCGTTGTGTCCAATGTTACTTTCCAGCTGGCATCGGCTCCCCGCACTTCAACAGCAACATCCGGAACGGCAAGGACGATAACCGGCTCGATCGTAATCTGGCAGGAAACCGTCTGGCTCCCGC
>CAZEWU010000162.1:0-3942 GCA_964516155.1 uncultured Caldisericota bacterium | reverse complement strand
ATACGGACTTTCCTGCAGCCGACGTAGCATAGACTTTGTCAAAACGGGCGGTGAACGAAGCCCCCTGCGAAGCGGAAGAACTTCCATAGGAGAGCTCCCGGATGACATTGTGCAGAGGGTCGGCTACATACAGCGTTCCCGAAGGCGACCAGGCCATCCCGCCCGGAATATACCAGGATCGCTGCGTCGTCCAGGCCACCGACCCGTCCTGCCGGAACGCGGAAAATCGACCATTCTCGGCATCGCTGACCAGGATCAGTCCATCGGACAGCTGCACAGCATCATACGGATAGTACAGTTTTCCTGCGCTCCGTCCGCCTCCGCTGGTACCAAAAGTCCGCATGATGACGCCGGACGGGCTGTAACGGATAACCTGCTGGACATCGGAAGCATCGCCCCAGACGCACACCAGCAGGTCCCCATTGGAACAGATGCTCAGTCCTCCCGGCATGCCCGCCGTTTTGAAACGATTCAGCTCCTTGCCCGTCGTCGTCAGATGAACGACCGTCCCATTCCCCTGATCACCCTGATCACAGACCCATAGCGTTCCGTCAGACGCCGTTTCAAGATCGCTCAGTGCATCCACGGTTCCTGCAGTGATCGTCCGCACGTATGCGCCCTGCTCATCAAAAACCGCGATGAAACTCCCCGCAGTGTCCTGTGCGCTCACGTAGACGAGCCCGTCCTTCCCGGCGCTGACAGACTCCACCGCCAGCATGACACGTGATCCGGCATCCGTGACGGTAAACAGATAATTGCCGCTGTGATCCAGGACATCGACATAGCCGCGATTCCACTGGACGCTCTTCCCGTCAGAAGATACGGCGGGCACACTGCAGACGACCCAGAGCTGGCCCCTGGTATCAACCGCTATATCCTGAGGATTATTGAGCCGGCCGCACGCGTCGATATCCGACTCCTGTACCGCCATGACCCCTCCGGTCGATGCGTACTTCACCAGCTTTGCATGAAAACCGCTTCCGAACGGATTCTTCACATCACGGAAATAGCCGCTGTTCATGACATAGACCGTACCGTCCGACGCAACTGCAACACCGCCGGGGCTCAGCAGTTCACTGTCCTGGACGTTCTGCATGTTCCCGGGGTACTGACCATAACTGCGCTGATACTGACCGCTTGTCGAAAAAACTTTGACCGCCGGCACCGGCAGGTTGCCGGTGCCGCGATCTGCTACGTATATCCTGCCATTCGCACCAACAGCGAGATCCGCTGCGCTGGTGATAAGGTTCTCTCCTTCACCGGAAGCTGCAAAAAGGCGGACCGCCTTCGCATTGCTGATTTTATACACAGCGCCGCCTTCGGCAACAGCATAGGGGACCGACCCGCGGGAGGTCATGCCTGCCGGATGGCTGATGCCGCGAATACTCGCAAGATACTTTCCCGCTGCACTGAACTCCTCGATACGATTGTTCAGCTGGTCCGCGACCCAGATATTCCCGTCCGCCGTCACAGCGATGCCGGCCGCCCCTTCAAACTGCCCGGCGCCCGCGCCCTCGGTCCCGAATTCCAGGAGCACCGACCCGCTCGATGCATACTTGACCACTTTATCGCTGAAGAAGTCAGCGACATAGATATGACCGGCACTGTCCGTTGCAACATCCGCAGGGTACTGCAGCTGACCACGCCCACTGCCGAGAGAGCCGATGGTCCTCTTGTGCACAAGATCAGCGGAAAGGACATGAAGCCGACCATACCCGGTGTCACAGACAACGACGTCGCCATTCGAAAGGAGAGCAACGCCCTGAGATGGGAAAGCGTTTTCTGAAGGAAAGCCCTTTTCGACCGTATTGACCCCTTCGATCGTCAGCGTTCCGATATAATCCTGCGGCATAACGCCGATCGTATCGACCTCCGAGAGCGTGACGGCTGCTGAAGCAGTAACCGGTCGTACTGGAACGCAAACAAAAAGAAAGACAATGAACCAGCTGAGACAAAGATTTCTTTTCATCGCGTCTCCTATGGATACACGTCGCCAAAATGGTCACGCAGAAGATTCAGATCTGTTTCATCAACACGTCCGTCACCGTTGAGATCGGCAGCAGCGTTGTAGCGCGCGTCCCCCGCCGTCGATCCGTAAGCACGTGCCAGAATGATCATATCTGCGACATCGACCTTCTTGTCGCCGTTGATGTCCCATGCATTTCCTCCTGCGCGTACAATAAGCGGAAGAGCTCTGGCAATGGCTGACGCTGCTCCAGAGACGGTCTGCACAGCCGGATCCTCAAGCCACACTTCCGTCGAACCTGGCTGCAGTACAGTGAAAGTGACCGTGCAGACGGTCCCCTTCCCCGCCCCTGTTCCCGACGTTCCCGCAGCATTCAGCACCACATCCCCTGCAGCAGCATCCGTCTGTGACGTAAACGTCGACGTCTCCGGATGCATGAGGTTTCCCGCCTGGACAGACCGGACGGCAAAATAATAGGGATCGTAGTGAAGCGTTGCCGTTACCTTTGAAAGCGACGAAAGGCTGTCGGCCATAAGGCTGACCTGTACTTCTTTCCCCTGTTGAAGACTGCCACTGCTGACAGCCAGGGTGAGAGAGGGCGTTCCTTCCATCCCCGTAATGTACACCGGCAATTCCTGATGAGCTGTTTCAGTTACCTTGAGGTTGGTAGCGTCGTTGTTGCTTTCTATGACCGACGTCCTCAGGAGATAATTCCCGTTGGGCAGGAAGAAATTGCCATGCACATCGCGCCCATCCCAATCAAAGCTGTGGCTGCCCACCAGAAGAAGCGACCTGCTGTAGATGGTACCCAGTACCGTTCCGTCGGTACTGGCGACGGTCGCAGTCACCTGGGAAGCAAAGCTGGACCCCTGCGGCTCTTCGCTCTGGTCCACTGCCGGGCGTGAACCACCATATCCGATCGTGAACCCGACATGAGCCGACCCGCTGAGAGGCGAGAGTATTGAACTGCTCACGTGAACGTCACTCAGCTGGTCTGGAACATTTACTGCACCATGCCAGTAGATGTACGGTACATGCAACGTCCCCTGAGAGGATTGCAGAGTGATCAGCCCTTCATGGGAGCCATTCTCGACAGCGGCGGTATCCACCGATGTCTTCACGGCGATCTGCGCCGTTGCTCCCGGGGCCAGTGTCACGGTTGAGGGCGACACCTGTACCTGAATACCTGCCGTACTGCCGTTCAGCGTCCAGCCGAAGGAGGGCCTGAACGTCACAGATGAAGCCGTAACGTTACGAAGTTTCACCATTGTAGGGCTCTGAACAGCTTCGTCATTGACAAGCACAGCGCCGCTCTGCACCGTCACGGTCCCGTCCGTCGCAGTTACGCCGGCGACAGCCGGCGTATCGACTGCGGCAGGAACGTTCACACGTCCCGACCCCTGCAGAGTCCATGTGATGATCTCATTATTCTGCCAGTTGCGCAGGATATCGGCCGTGTTCATAAGCGCCAGTTTGATTGTCTGAGCCGTCCAGTCCGGATGGGCCGACTTGATAAGGGCAACCGCTCCGGCGACAGCCGGAGACGCCATGGATGTCCCATCAAGGCTGGCATACGCACCATTTGGAAGCGTCGAGTTGACTGCTACGCCGGGAGCCGAGATCTCTGGTTTGAAGTGAAAATCTTCAGTCGGTCCCATGGAACTGAAGTCCGCCATCGTTCCAAGATGCGACTGCGTGCTGAAACGCACACGAAGTCCCTGCGCAAGAAGCGCTTTCAGTTCCTTGCCGTCATCCTCGGTAATGCCGATGCAGGGAATGTATGCTTTGCTTTCATCTCCCACCGCGACCTGCAACGTCATGTCCAGAACGCCCGGGCTGTGATTGTAGATGATGACGCCGGCTGCGCCGGCCGCCTCTGCATTGAGGACCTTGTCGCGGAAATAGATACCGTTTGTACCAAGGGGACCCCGCTCGACCAGAGCCACTTTCCCCTGTACCTTCACGGCGGCAAAATC
>CAZEWU010000161.1:0-3955 GCA_964516155.1 uncultured Caldisericota bacterium | reverse complement strand
TGCGGGAATTCGCCTCAAGGATGGGGATGACTTCCCCTACTATGTTCAGGAGGGCCTGTCCAGGGACTTCCTGTCCACCGAGAACACACTGGTCGAGCGCAGAACTGACGGCGATGTGTGCCGAAACAGCGACGGCAGTATCAGTCTGGAGTGTACCTGTGGTCTTGTGCTCTCCGGCAGAACTGATCCAGCGAGCCCTCTCTTCACAAAAGGAGGAAGTTTCTGGACAAACGACTCCCTCCCCCTGCTCGATCTCGCGCCCGGTCAGGACCCACGCCACAACGTACGCAACCGATGCATCCATGACGGGTACGCCTCAATCGCCCTGATACCGATCAGAGCCAGGGACGAGATCGTCGGGCTGATCCATCTGAACGACCGGCGGAAGGGACGTCTCACTCTCAGAAGCGTCAAACTCCTCGAAGAAATCGCAACGCGTATCGGAGAAGCGCTGGTCCGCAGGCAGACTGAGGAAGAGCTGGCAGCAAACTACGCCGCCATGGTGGAAGCTCAGGCCATCGCGCGTATCGGCGACTGGAGCATGGATGCCGAGACACGCACGTTCACGTGGTCAGACGAGGTCTACGCCATCCATGGGCTGAAGAAGCAGAACGGTCCTCTTCGGATGAGCGCCTATGCTGAGTTTATCCGCCCGGACGACAGACACCGCGTGTTTCAGGTGATGCAATCCGCTCTGGCAAAGCAGCTCCAGGAATTCGGGGTCGATTACCACATCATCCTTCCGGACGGGACCGAACGGTTTATTTCTCTGAAGGTCAATACGCTGGCGGACAGCAGCGGCACCGTGACGGAAGTACATGGCACGATGCAGGACATCACAGATCGCAAGAAAGCTGAAGATGCCCTGGAAAACGAACGGCTGCTGCTCCGCACGTTGATTGACAACATTCCCGATTCGGTCTACTTGAAAGATCTGGCCTGCCGCAAGACGCTTGCCAACCCTGCAGAAGTGCGCAACATGGGAGTGGCAACAGAAGCGGAAGCCCTGGGCAAGGATGACTTCAGTATCTAC
Organism: uncultured Caldisericota bacterium; assembly: GCA_964516155.1. Classification (GTDB taxonomy): domain Bacteria; phylum Caldisericota; class Caldisericia; order Cryosericales; family Cryosericaceae; genus Cryosericum. Next base: position 2,922 of record CAZEWU010000161.1, on the reverse strand, counting down.
CCGAGAGAGCTCGCAGAAAAGTTCTTCGCTGATGATCAGTCAGTGATACATACCGGCAGGCCGATCCTCGACAGGGAAGAATACGTCATTGACAGGCGAGGAAAGAAGCGCTGGCTGATTTCCTCCAAGCTGCCCCTGAGGAACCGCGATGGTCAGATCACAGGTCTGCTGGGTATCGGACACGACGTCACTGAACGCAAGGAGATGGATGACAAGCTGCGGATCGCACAACTCCAGTGGAACCAGTTTCTTGAAGCTTCCCCGGACGCGATGTGGATCAAGGACGCTGCAGGACGGTATGTTGCGACGAACAAGACATTCAGGATGGTCGATCCCGACATCAACGGCGGCGACATCATCGGCAGAACCGATGCTGAGTGCTATTCCCGGGAAAAGGCGACAGTGTACGCAGCCGATGACTGTATCGCTATCGAGAAAGGCATGAGCGAAGGCGAATTCACGGCTGTCGGCGCTGATGGAAAACTCCGCAGTTTCCTGACCAAGAAGGTCGCCCTGCGCAACCAGGATGGTTCAGCAGCAGGAACATTAGGCGTCAGCCGCGACATCACTGAACGCAAGGAGATGGAGCGGAAGGTCGAGGAGATGGCGACGCATGACTTCCTCACGGAGCTGCCAAACAGACGGCTGCTGCTCGACCGTTTTACCATAGCCATGGCACTGGCGCGGCGGAACAAGGCCAGAATCGCCATCATGTCATTCGACCTGGACAAATTCAAAACAATCAATGATACGTTCGGCCACGACGCAGGCGATCAGGTCCTCAAAGCTGTCGGGATAAGGCTCACAGGAACCCTGCGTGCTTCCGATACCCTGGCTCGCATCGGTGGAGACGAATTCGTGGCCATGATGGTAGAGACCGGCCTTGTGGAAGGTATCAGAACTATGGCTGGAAAGCTCCTGAATTCTTTTGCAGAACCATTCTCCATCAGCGGGCACCAGATTCAGTTGTCCGTCAGCATTGGTATCGCCGTTTATCCTGAAGATGCAGAAGATCTGGAGACGCTGGCAAGGCAATCCGATGCCGCGTTGTACTACTCCAAGAACCACGGCGGTAACCAGTTCAGGTTCTACAGCGACGGAAATGTTCATATCAGCTGAAACGGGAGATCGCCGGCGTATCCACACTGACACCGCCCTTAAAAAATAGATGGAGGCCCGACCCCGAAGCTCTGCTTCTGCAGAAATGTACCGGGAAACCGATCCATACCGGCTTTCAAATCTGGTGGTAGAATAAATTTAATTGGTATCATCAGAGTATTCAGAGCGCAGGACTATCCTGCGCACGGTATCGGCAAAGGAGTGACACCATATGTTATGGATTATTGCCATTGTTCTCTTTGTCTTGTGGCTCGTCGGTATGCTGACCAAGGTTACCCTGGGCGGGTTCATTTATATCTTTCTGGTCCTGGCAGTCATTACAGTTGTTGTAAACCTGATAAGAGGTAGCAAGCACAATTAACGGAAACACCTGACGCAGGGAGCGGGAACAACACACCAAAACGAATCGTTAAGGTAATCTTCACCGCAGCTGAAGCGGCTCTGGCCTTATTGCTCCGATCGTCTGGAACATGCTGAGGCTGACGATATTACGTGCCGGGACCCATGCTCGGGAACATTGAGACTATGGGATGCAACAATCAGAAAAAAGCGCTCACCGGGCCGGGAGAATAATTGGTCTGCTGTGAAGGCTGAGCCTCACGGGAGGATATCCACCCCCGTGAGACCGGCCATGATGATTCAGCCCGCTTCTCCTCTCCGGATTGCAGCGTTCACCTCGTCCGCAAGAACCTGCGCATCGTAAGCTTCTTCCACTCTGACATGCAGGAGGGGAAGCCTGGCCCTGGAAAGAACACGGTCGACAAGTCCGTCACGCTCCAGCCGATCTTCCTGCTGGAGAGAGTCATCATCAAGCTCAATTGCGAGCGCCGGCGTCAGAGTACCCTTGGTCACCAGGACAAAATCGAGAGTCCTGCGGTCAATCGTGCTCTGATACGACTGGAAACTCTCTGCACCTTTTTCGATATACACGAGGCTGCTCAGGGGAACCCGCGTCAGCAGATAGCACTGTGCCTGACCGGCTACCTCTTCCAGCACTCCAAAGAACGAGCGCTCTGCGTCGGTCAGCAAGCTTTCTCGAAGAGCATACGGCAGGATCCTCTGCCCCACCGGATGCAACGTCCTGTTGTTCATGAACGATCTGAGGACAAGGACCAGAGCCAGCCCTGCGATCAACACAATCAGCGGAACGATTAACCGAGCGAACATCTTGGTAAGAGCATGCACACCTTACCTCCCTTGTTGCATACATTACTTAATAGTATTTTACCACAACGCACGTCAAAAGGAGAATTGCGTGTGCCTCGTGTATCTCTCCGGGAACCGATTTCCTGTCGTCACCTGTGCTGACACCCGGACAGGACCATGTTTTCCAGTTCGCTGCAGACTCATCTGCACATGCGTCTACCCTGCTCTTATACGTGTTCGCCGATTATCTTACTTTTTGGGAACCAGGACCTTGATCGCCCCCGGAATGATCCCGATATGAAGAGGCATTTCCTTTAACATTTCGCCATCGCACTGAACCGTTTGCCTCGGGCTCGAGGAAATGCTGATGTCCTTGCCCTGCCAGTGCTCCACCAGTTCCACATTATCCGGACGTTCCCGTTTCAGCAAGGTGACAGCCAGGAGCCTGAGCAGGTTGAGATTTGCCTTTCGTACGACGACAACGTCCAGAAGCCCGTCGCTGACGTCTATGTGCTTATCGTAAGATATGTTACTGAACCCCAGATTCCCCACATTGGCAATAATACAGGTCAGCCCCTGGACTTCGTGCCGTTGCCCGTCGATGTTCAGATGATAGACGGCTTTCCTGGTTTTCTTCAGCGCTGTGGCAGCCGAAAG
>CAZEWU010000160.1:0-3988 GCA_964516155.1 uncultured Caldisericota bacterium | reverse complement strand
GGGATGCCGCCGGACGGCCTCGGTCAGCTGCCCACCTTCCTCGTATCCGACGTAGCCGGGAGGCGCGCCGATCAGCCGGCTGACGCTGAACTTCTCCATGTACTCGCTCATGTCGATACGGACCATGCGGTTCTCATCGTCAAACAGGACCTCGGCGAGCGCTTTCGAGAGCTCGGTCTTGCCGACGCCGGTGGGGCCCAGGAAAATGAAGCTGCCGATAGGCCGGTTGGGGTCCGACATGCCGGCGCGTGAACGTTTGATAGCGGACGCTACCGCATGCACCGCCTGTTCCTGTCCGATGACACGCCGGGAAAGGCGTTCCTCCAGGCTGACCAGCTTGGCGACCTCGGTCTCCATCATGCGCGAAACGGGGATACCGGTCCAGCGGCTGACGACCTGCGCGATCTCTTCCTCCGTCACAGACTGTTTCAGCTCGACGCTGCCCTTTTCCTGAGCTTCAAGCAGCTGGCGCTGCGCCTCGATCTTCTTCTCCAGATCAGGGATAGCGCCGTATTTGAGCTTGGCCGCCGTTTCCAGGTCGCCGCTCCGGGTCGCCGTCACAAGCGCTCCTCTGGTACTGTCCAGTTCTTTTGAAAGACGGGCTGACTCATCGATGACCTCTTTCTGCTTGCGCCATGAGAGTTTGAACCTGTCCGCCTTCTCCTTGAGCTGCGCGATCTCATGCTCGACGTCGGCAAGACGTTTCTTGGATTTCTCGTCCGGTTCCGGGGTCAGCGCCTTGCGCTCCATCTCCAGGATCATCAGCTTGCGGTTTAATTCATCGATCTCGACCGGCATGCTTTCAAGCTGCATCTTGACAAGCGAGGCAGCCTCGTCTACCAGGTCGATGGCCTTATCCGGCAGGAACCGGTCGGTGATATAACGCGCCGACAGCTTTGCCGCCATCACAAGCGCCCCATCGGCGATGCGCACGCCGTGGTGCGTTTCATACTTCTCCTTAAGACCGCGCAGGATGGCGATCGTGTCCTCGACCGAGGGTTCGCTCACCAGAACAGGCTGGAAACGCCGCTGCAGCGCCGCGTCCTTCTCGATGATCTTGCGGTATTCATCGATCGTCGTGGCGCCGATCGTGCGCAGCTCACCGCGCGCCAGCGCCGGTTTCAGCATATTGGAAGCATCCATGGAGCCTTCGGCCGCCCCGGCTCCGACGACGGTGTGCAGTTCATCGATAAACATGATGATCTTGCCGTCGCTGGCCGTCACCGCTTTGAGCACCGACTTCAGCCGTTCCTCGAACTCGCCGCGGAACTTGGCGCCCGCTATCATGGAACCAAGATCCAGCGCGAAGATCTCCTTGTCTTTGAGTTCTTCCGGCACATCACCGGCTACGATACGCTGGGCAAGTCCCTCGACAATGGCCGTCTTGCCGACGCCAGCATCCCCGATGAGAACGGGGTTGTTCTTGGTGCGCCGCATGAGGATCTGCATGACGCGGCGGATCTCCTCGTCGCGGCCGATGACCGGGTCAAGCTTGTTCAGGCGCGCCTGCTCCGTCATGTCGCGTCCATACTTCTTGAGCACCTCGTACCTGTCTTCCGGCTCCTGGTCGGTCACACGTTCCGTCCCCCGCACCTTGACCAGCGCATTCAGGATCGCCTGCTTGGTCACGCCGGCCTGCTGCAGGAGAGGAGAGCAGGTCCGACTGGATTCCGCCAGAGCCATGAGCAGATGCTCAACGCTGATGAACTCATCCTTCAGGGCCGTCATTTCCTCCTCCGCCTTCCGAAGGACCGTATTGAGATCGTCCGAGACATACACCTGGCCGACCGCCTTGGCGCCGGAGACCCTGGGCAGCTGATCGATCTCCTGATCGACTCTGGAGAGAAGAGTCTGTGGCGCAATATTCAAATAGGGAAGAAGGGAGGCCGCAAGCCCCTCTTTCTGATCAAGCAATGCATGCAGAAGATGCAGGGAATCCGTCGCCTGGTTGCCGCGTTCGTCACTGAGCCGGGCCGCCTGCTGCAGCGCCTCCGCCGATTTCGTTGTGAATTTGTCGAGTGTCATATGAACCGCCGTTCGGCGTCCACCTCCTTATTGTTGAGAAGGAATCTCCCTCTCAGACCTGTCACAGTATAGGACGGGCTTGCAAAAAAACCAACCGCCCGTATGATAAAAAACGCAACTCTGCACAGAGACCTCTGCAATGTGCACAGGGGAGGGAAACGATGGCGTTCGTTGGAAAAATGAATCCTGAGTTGTTGCTGGAACAGACAGTGGAGGATGGGGTCCGCGAAGGTGTGATCGAGGCCCTGCTGGAAGTGCTGGAACGTACTGATAATTTCACGCTCACCCATTCCTATCGCGTTGCCCAGCTGGCGCTTCCGGTCGGTGTTTTTCTGCGCCTTTCCGAGACAGACCTTGAGACCCTGCGTGTCGCTGCGCTCCTGCATGACCTGGGTAAAGCCTTTATTCCCGCACAGATCCTGCTGAAGCAGGATTTTCTGACTGAAGAGGAATTCGCCGTCATGCGCAAACACCCCGAATATGGCTGTTCCGTCATTGGACGCGTTCCCGGTTTCACCGCCGTTTGTGATATTGTCATGGCGCATCATGAACGCTATGATGGAAGTGGCTATCCTCACCATGTCGCTGCCGGTGATATTCCACTGGGAGCGCGCATCCTGAGCGTTGCCGATTCCTTCGACGCCATGACCACAGCACGCGTCTACCGCCACGGAACGCAGCCAGACATGGCCGCCGCCGAGGTGGCACGCTGCGCCGGTTCGCAGTTCGATCCTGTGGTCGTCGATGCATTCCTTGCCACAACACATTTCAGAGGAGTCCAGTATGACACGCAAAGCAGAACACAGTAACAACGACCAGCTGACGGCCCGTCAGACAAAAAACCGCAAGCTCACCATGGGAATGGTTGAGGTCGAGAAACAGCAGGACCACGCTGCACAAGATCTTGTCATAGCGCCGGAGGTCCAGGACGCGCTCCGCAGAGGAAAACCCGTCGTCGCTCTCGAATCCGCTATCATCACACACGGTATGCCGTACCCCGTGAACATGGAATTGGCCCAGCAGCTGGAAGAGATCGTACGCAAAGGCGGAGCCGTTCCCGCTACCACAGCGCTCGTCTCCGGGAAGATCCGCGTCGGGCTCTCTCAGCCGGAGCTGGAGATGCTGGCCCGCGCCAAATGGGTCAAGAAGATCGGCCCCCGGGACATCCCGGTCGCTGTTGCCATGGGGTTCAGCGGTGGAACCACCGTTGCAGCATCCCTGTGTATTGCTGATGCGGCCGGCATCAAGGTATTTGTCACCGGAGGCATCGGCGGCGTCCACCGCGGCATCAGCGAGACCCTTGATGTCTCTCAGGATCTCCCCATGATCGGCCGTGCACACTGCATCACCGTCTGCGCCGGCGCCAAGTCCATCCTTGACCTGCACAACACGCTGGAATACCTGGAGACCATGTCCGTCCTCGTGCTTGGGTTCCAGACCGACACACTGCCCGCATTCTACGTCCGCGATTCAGGCCTTGCCCTGGAGCACCGTGTCGAAAACGCCGAAGACATAGCGGCCATCATCCGGGCGCGTGACCGCCTCGGCATCACGACCGGTATCCTGGTGACAAACCCCATCAGCGAAGAAGATCAGGTCGACCCGAAGAAGCATGAGAAAGTGCTGCAGGCGGCCCTGAAGAAAGCGGCGGAAGAAGGGATCACCGGCAAAGCTGTGACACCCTACATCCTCGCATACATGCAGAAGAACCTGCACGGCGTCATCCTTGCCAACATCTCGCTCATCAAGAGCAACGCTGCACTGGGAACGCAGATAGCGGTCGCGCTGCAGAACGGCTGAGCCGGCCCGTGGCCCTGTTCTTTGTCACGGGGGACCTGAACCTCGACACGACCACGATCGCGCCCGTTCCGCCCGCTATGGGGAAAGAAGCCCCGGCACGGATCATGACGTCCTTTGGCGGTCAGGGAGGCAACGTCGCATATTTTCTGCGCTGTCTGGGGCA
>CAZEWU010000159.1:0-4003 GCA_964516155.1 uncultured Caldisericota bacterium | reverse complement strand
AACTGTGCAGATAGAACTCGTGCGTCGCCTCGTTCCATTCCCAGGCAGAACCTCCGAAGGTCGATCTCCAGTTGTTGGGCGGCCTGCCGTTGATTCCGTCATTCCAGATGTAGTAATCGTGGAAAGGATTGTCGCGGGACAGCCTGGCTTGCCGGAACCACTGGTGTTCCGTCGAACTGTGGTTGACCACAAGGTCCATGAGGAGATGGACACCGCGCCGGTGCGCCGCCGCGGCCAGTTCCTCAAAGTCCTCCATCGTTCCGTAGACTGGAGCGATGGCGCGGTAATCGCTGATGTCGTAGCCGAAGTCCTTGTCGGGCGACGGGTAAACAGGAGACAGCCAGAGTCCCGTGATACCAAGGGAATCCGGCTGTCCATTATTCAGGATGTCGAGACGGCTGAGAAGCCCCTTCAGGTCTCCGATGCCGTCGCCGTTGCTGTCCATGAAGCTGCGGACGTAACAGTGATAAAAGACCCCGTTCCTCCACCAGGAAGAATCCATAAGGGTTCTCTCCCCGCCGCTCAGGGTGTGGCGGACGGGAGGGGATTCGCAGTTTCGGCTGGAACTGAGGCCGCCGGTGGTCGTACCGTCTGCTCGAGCCGTGACTGGTACATGGTGAATCCCGAGTCGGACAGGAAAGGCTGACGCAGCATGTCGCTCATGTGATCGGCCGCTCCCGGTGCCATGATGCCGTTCCCGAGTTTGAAAAATGCTTCCAGTACCTGGAATGACATCTTTGAGAGCGCTTCGAGCGGCTGGTTACGGTGGAGAATCTCCCCGAGCTCTGATTGAGCCAGTCCGTCAATGTTCCACTTGCGGGAGTATTCGATAATATGACCGATCTCTACCCCGTAGCCGGTCAGGAAATGCAGTTCACGCAGGACGTTCGCATATGCGGCGATCGTTCCCGCAAGCGGCTGGAAGATACCGCCGAGTTCCGGATACCAGAGGTTCAGCAATGGACGCGCCGTCAGCTCCGTGACGCGGCCGCCTCCGACCTCGACGAATTCATTGACGACGCGGACGGGTCTGCGATAGAATCCCTTGACGAAAGTCAGGTGCCTGTTCATGAGAAGGGGGCCTACCAGTCCTGTGATAAAGGAAGGATCAGGGTTGGTCAGGTCTGTGTCGACATAGACGATGATGTCGCCCTTTGCAACAAAAAGCGCTTTCCACATCGTCTCGCCCTTGCCGGTGTAGGTTCCCAGGTCCGGGCGTACCTGCTGGTGGATATAGACAGGTATCCCGCAGGCGGCGGCGATTGCGCGTGTATCGTCCGTACTGTTGCTGTCCATAAGGATGATCTCGTCCAGCAGCGGCCGTTCGTCCAGGAGCGGACCCTTGAATGCCGTGATGACGTTCTGAACAGTTTTCCCCTCGTTCAGGGCAGGGAGGACCAGTGAGATCGTAAGATGCCGTTCGCGTTTGGCCTGGACCAGACGGTCCACATCGTCGAATTCGCCGCGGGAGAAGGTGTTCTTCAGGATCCATGGTTCAATGGATTTCTGTGTCACAGCAAGCTGTGCAGCTTCTTCTCCCCGCGCATAGACGAATATTGTGCTTGAACGCGGAGAACCGGCGATGATGCTTGTCAGGAAATGCTCCGTAACAGACCCCTTTTTGATGTGTCCGGGAAGTCCGAAGACCAGGAGGTTGTAAAGGAGCGAACAGCGTTCGATGGTCTCGTTGACGCTGTCCGTGGCGTGTTCGATGGCAAGGCGGGCCCGCGGAGCTTCTGTCTTGACTTTGCTGTAAGCCTCCAGGACGCTGTCTTCCACCATGGAATTCTCACCCGGCCGGGTAACATGGACAAAACTGATCTCCCTGGCGATGCCTGCTTCTGCAAGATGATGGACGACGAACCCGGCAAGCGTTGCATTGGAGTCTCCGCGCGCGAAGATCCCGGTATCGCCGTGAACGGGCGTCTGGCGCAGTTTGTAACAGACAACCTGCGCATTCGCCGTGAAGACGGTCTGGATGATCCCCGCGTCTCGGTGCTTCAGAAGATCCAGGTCAATGACCGTCGTTTTGGAGGAATCGCCGGAAGAAGCATGGTGCCAGGCGTCGGATTCCTCTATCATCTCAAATGGAATCGATTGTGCTGTAAGAGTCTTGCGGGCCGCCGTTACCAGACGGTGGACACGGCTGAGTTCCTCGGCAGATGTCTCGGGGAGCACAAGAAAGACCTTGCCTCTCAGGCCCATGTTACGGACAAAGTTAAGTTTTGCCATCAGTCGTGTTGGAGCAGACAGCTGTACAAAATGTTGTATCAAACCACACGTCCTTCCGCGTGAATCTACGCATTTACAGTATACTAATTTGGTTGATGGACGGCAACTGTTTTTGTAAATCCGTCGGACGGCTTTGACTTGGGCTCGACCCATGATATAATTACCAGCTATGTCCTTCTAGCCAGGCCGTTCGGTGACTTGAAACTGCTCTTTTTGAGGTGCATGCGGGATGGACTCTAGATTGACACCAGCACGACGGAAACAGAAGATCCGTGACAATATCACCGGGTGGCTGTTCACGCTGCCGTCGATGGCTGTGTTGCTCATGTTTACCTTTCTTCCAGCGATTATCGTCATTGTTCTGAGTCTCTTTGACACCAATCTGGTCGGGCAGATGGATTGGGTGGGGCTGGGCAATTTCAAAGCGTTGTTTACCTCCGGGGATTTCTGGGGGTCCATCGGGCGTACTCTCTATTTTACAGTGGGAAGCGTTCCTGTTGCTGTGGCCCTGTCTCTTCTTATCGCGGTTCTTCTGAACGCAAAGGTGCGCGGTCGGACATTCTGGCGTATGGGATTCTTCATTCCTTACATCACACCCCTGGTCGCAACCTCCATCATCTGGCTCTACATCTTCAATCCTGATTATGGTCTCCTGAACGCGGGGCTTCATTTTTTCGGCCTTCCGACCAGCAGATGGCTTACAGATACGACGTCGGCGATGCCTGCCATGATCCTCTATTCAACATGGCATGATGTCGGGTTTGCCGTTATTATCTTCATGGCAGCGCTTTCACGGGTCCCGACTGAATTGCTGGAAGCCGCGCAGATCGATGGCGCCAGCGGGTGGAAGACGTTCTGGCATGTGACCTGGCCGATGATCTCTCCCTCCACATATTTCGTCATGATCATCTACACTATCAGTGCATTCAAGATGTTCACACAGGTGGAGGTCCTGACGCAGGGAGGCCCGGTCGATGCGACAACGACGACCGGCTATTATTTGTACCAGCAGGCTTTCGGGCAGATGCATTTCGGCTATGCCAGCGCGGTATCGATAGGACTGTTCGTCATTATCTTCATCCTGACGATACTCCAGCGCAAGGCGACCGGCAGCAAAGTGTTCTACGGATGATGGGTGCCCTATGACAATACGCCAATCTGTCGTTCTCAACAAGATCAATCGTATCCTGCTGTATGTTCTTATCGCTTTTCTGTTCATTCTGGTTGTTTTTCCGTTCTACTGGATGATCGTGACGTCGCTTCAGCCGCAGGACGCAGTTATGAGCGTTCCGCCGCAGCTCTGGCCAAGGCATATCACCTGGCATAATTACGTGGATGCCTGGAATTCTGCTCCCTGGCTCCGTTATTTTGGCAATACGATCTTTGTTGCTGTGACATCAACGGTGCTGTCGATCATAACGTCGTCTCTTGCCGCCTTCGCCTTTGCCTGCATTGATTTCCGCGGCAAAGAGATCCTGTTTGATATTGTTCTCAGCGTCATGATGATCCCGGCGGCAACGACGCTGATCCCGAACTTCCTGATCATTACAAGGATGCGGTGGTTTGATACGTTCTATGCGCTTATCGTTCCGTTTTCGACCAGCGTTTTTGGTATCTTTCTGTTGCGGCAGTATTTCCTGTCGACGCCCAAGGAACTCTGGGAAGCTGCGGAGATCGACGGTGCGTCCCGTTTCCGCTATTTCCGGAGCATCGCGCTTCCTCTGGCTAAGCCGGCGATCGTAACGATAGCCATTAACTCGTTTCTCGGGTC
>CAZEWU010000158.1:0-4004 GCA_964516155.1 uncultured Caldisericota bacterium | reverse complement strand
AAACTGACGGCCGTCAAGAGCGCCGGCATTGTCACCCGTCAGGTCACAGACGTCATCGCTTAACAGGAAACCGGTAACAAAAAAGGCGCAGCCATGGCTGCGCCTTTTTGCATATCCAGCTGCCTGACACCGTCAGTCGGTGACCTTGACACCGGCATGCAGAGCTACTTCTGCAGTGATGATCCCTTTGGTATACAGATCGCGCACGGAACGGTCCATCGTCGTCATGCCCAGAGCGGCGCCGGTCTGCATAAGCGACGGGATCTGGTACGATTTGCTCTCCCGGATCAAATTGCGGACGGCGGGCGTCGCGATCAGCACCTCTGTCGCGACGACCAGACCGTTTCCATCTTTGCGGACCAGCAGCTGTTGCGTGATAATGGCGGAAAGAACGCTGGCGAGCTGGACCCGGATCTGTCCCTGCTGCGCCGCAGGAAAAACATCGATGATACGGTCGATCGATTGAGCCGCCGAGTTGGTATGCAGCGTCCCGAAGACAAGGTGTCCCGTCTCGGCGGCCGTAAGAGCCGCTGCGATCGTGTCAAGATCGCGCATCTCACCAACGAGGATGATATCGGGATCTTCACGGAGAACGGCGCGCAGCGCTGCTGCAAAAGATTCCGTATCCTCGCCCAGTTCACGCTGCACAACGATGCCCCTGCGATGTTGAAACAGAAACTCAACGGGATCCTCGATGGTCACCGTATTGACGTCCCGCTGCTGATTGATCTTGTCAATGAGGGCCGCCAGCGTCGTTGATTTGCCATGGCCGGTAGGCCCGGTCACAAGGACGAACCCCTTCTCCAGCTGGTCCAGGTCTTTAACGGCCTGCGGCAGGCCGAGGCTGTCCAGATCGGGAATATTAAAGGGGATGCGCCGCATCGCAGCACCCGTCGACCCGCGCTGACGGAAAACATTGACACGGAAGCGTGCAAGTCCTTTGATACTGTAGGAGAAATCGAGATCCATATGCTTCTTGAAGTAAGCCTTCTGATCGTCGTTCATGATAGGAAAGACAAGCGTATCGATGACCGACCCGGTCAACGGGTCTTTCCCGATAGGAATCAGGTGTTTGTGAAGACGGAGCATCGGCGGAGTCCCTGCCTGAAGATGAAGGTCGGATGCGCCCTTCTCCACAACGATCCGCAGAATACTATCGATCGCATTGCCCGCAACTGGTTCATCCAATCCATTCATCCTTACCTCCATATTTGATTTCCGCAGCCCCTCCAATTAGTTGTATTATAGCATGACATGAGAGAGCAGCACATACGGCGGTCAGTGCCGGGCCCGGGCGCCGGCAGGTTGACAAAGCGGCTGCCCATAGTAGCATGAAAATATACACGTGTGGTTTGTACCATCATTGAACGGTCCTGCCACGAGGAGAAATCAGGCTGTGAATATCAACGCTCGTATCTGGGAAAATAGTATTGCCAGTCTGCCGGAAGGCGATCCGCAGGTCCACCAGTTTGCACATTATGCCCGTGAGTTCTTCATCCCGGACAATATTGCTCCGGCCGTTTATCTTGCCAATGTCGCAGCCCTGACGGGGCAGGGAGCGGAAGATACCAGCGTACGCCCGGCACCGTCGGTCGACAGGCTGACGATCCCGCAGGAACGCCCTCTTGCCTTTCCGACCTGGTTTCTGGCCGCCTACCCGGACGTTGCGCTCTGGTTCAAAGACAGGACCGGCAGCGAACGTACAAGGATCGACGCTGAAGTCACACGCCGTTCAGCGGCCGCCGGCGTCGCCGTCAGCCACCTCATCGACGACCAGGGATTCCTGGCACACGCGGTCCTGCGTATCCTCGTCGATCTCTACCGCGCAGACGGCAGGACTCTGGAGTGCACGGCGCCGGCCGAGGACCTCCGGGAAGAAGGAAGCCCGGTTGAGCAGAACGAGCAGACGATGACCACTCAGCAGGCGGTAGACCTTGTCGCCGGCAATGTGACCCGGTATGAGCGCGAACTCGCCACCAGCTACCAGAACCGTTTCAGAGATATCAGGACGCGGCTGACGGCGGCAGGACTCCTGCAGCTTGGGTACTACGTCCTCGTCGATCACGCCATTCCTCTGGCCTCGCTGGTCAAAGCAGCCGACGAATCCGCTGCCGAAGACGATCCCGTTGTGGAATTCATCGAGCGTCTTGAGGTCGAAGTCTTCTGCGCCGAGGGCGGCGAACAGGAACGCAAGAAAGTCGTCGAGGCCTGTCACCTGCTGCGTCCGCGTATCCTGGACGTCGTCCTTGCAGTACGCGCTGAGTTCAATGAGAAACCGACCCTGGCCTCTGCGACCAGAAACTTTATGGAAAACCCCGAACTCGAGTCGCTGCGCCGGATGATCGGCATCCAGCCGCCTGACTGATACCAGTAGTTTGCCCGGCTTACACTGAGACGGGATCAGACGTTCCGGCGGCCTCCACGAGGCCGAAAGCTTCGGAGACCGGCACTACGAACATGATACCGACTCCCTTTTCCGTCAGGTCTCCAACGACATCCAGAACGACCTTCTTGGCGCGTTCCAGCATCTCCCGGCTCTTGATGACCGAAAAAATGGTCTTGCTGCTCTCCTGGACCGGGGCCCCGCCAAGCAGACGCGCAATGTTTGCCACGATGGGAATGTCTGCGGCAAGCATCTGTCCCATACCGCGGCTGTCAATGACAGTCGCCCCGGGGGCATCGATTGCAATAAAGCCTTCAACAACTTTCCGCACATCTGCATCGTGATTCAAGACAGCAACAAGCAAAAACATTCGCGTACCTCCCCTTTCATTGCCCAGCCTCCTGTATAAGTGTGCAAGAGGACCGTTCCCTGTCAACTGTTTCATCGTGGAAGAGCATGGCATCACGGTTCAGATGTTTCATCGATCTCATCGAGCGGCACCGGCGGACGCACAGGTTCCGGCCGGCCGGAGCTTGCGTGCAAGGCGGACGCCGCCGCCGCTTCCGAGGTCGTCGTGATCGCATCCGACCGGTTCCATCTCCTGCCGCCCCGCCCGCGCGCGCCACCCGGATTACGGCCGAGGAGCGACTCCGGCACAAATCCGGCATTTTTGAGAAAGAACCAGCTTGTCGCCGGAAGGTCGAGGGCAAGATAAATTGCACGCGCTCCATGCTCCAGCGTCCCTTCCAGGATAAGCTGACGTGCATTCAGCAGAAGGAAGCTCTCGCACGCGGCATTGCAGGAAAACGGCTCGCCGGCACCGAAACGCTGCGCGATCGCCCGCATACCGTTCTCGTCTGTGTACTGCAGGCGACAGTCGGGAGGAGGAGCGGACAGCAACCGGCCCATAAGCGGCGAGCAACGCGTTCCTGCCGGGATGCCGGCAATAAGCGTGTGCCTGGCCTGCCGCGCCTGTTCCAGGAGCCATCCCTGGTGACGGACACGTTCCCCGATGACGATCCGCTGGCTGGTAGTCCGGTTGGGAAGCCACTCGCGCAGAGGGCCCAGAGCCCGTGGTTCGACCCGGCAGACAGTGCCGTCCCGTTCAATGAGATCAACGATATGCCGCAGAACGGCATCCCTGCCTCCACGGTCATGGACAAAATCGAGATCGCCGACCAGGATAAACTTGCCGCGGGCGCGGCTGAGTGCAACGTTCAGCAGGCGCGGCGCCGGATCCCGGTCCCAGTCCGCCAGGTCGCCACGGGTCAGCGTCGACATCGACCATTGCGGTTCGCCGTCTGCGAGCGAGAAGATCACGACATCGACCTCTGATCCCTGGTACCGGTGCACCGTCGATATCGTCAGCCGTTCCCGGTCCAGCGCAAGCTCGCGTGCCATCGTGCTCAGCAGCCGGGCCTGCACGGCATACGGCGTGACGATGCCGATCGTGATGTCCGGATACCGTGCCAGCATACCCGCCGCTATGGAGCAGACGGCCACGGCTTCGACGAGGTTGAGACGCGAGTATCCCCGCAATTCATGATAGCAGCGCGGCGCCAGCAGCGACGTGTCGACAGCCGCAAGAGCGTATCCAGCGAAGGGTCCCAGCCGCGCAATG
>CAZEWU010000157.1:0-4013 GCA_964516155.1 uncultured Caldisericota bacterium | reverse complement strand
AGTATCCGGTTGTCACGAAGAGGGTGCCGACCTTCTACTTCATCGGCGTGACGACCCACAAGTCTTCCATCATGCGCGTTTTTCCACGCTGGGCGGCCGACCTGGGGCGGGGCGATACCGTCATGGAAGGCGTAGACCTCAAGATCCACGATACGCGGGATGCCTACCGCGCCGCTGTCGCCCAGATCAAGTTCGACCCGCTGTCGCTGGGCTCGCTGGTGACGACGCACAAGATCGACCTGTATGAGGCTGCCGGCGACATGTTTGATGATCTGGACCGTTACGCCACCCTGTGCGGCGAGGTCTCCTGCATCTCGAAGGATGAGAACGGCAGGCTGGTCGGTCATGCCAAGGATCCCATCACGGCGGGCATGACGCTTGATTCTATGCTTGGCGACGGGTACTTCGGCCGGACCGGGGGCGATGTTCTCTGCTTTGGCGCCGGCGGAGCTGCCGCAGCGACCCTGCTGCACCTCATTGACAAGAAGCTGCAGGGCGACCGTCCACGCACGTTTACGGTCGTCAACCGTTCGCCCGCCCGGCTGGAGCGCCTGAAATCCATGGTCAGCAAGTGCACGACGGACATCCAGGTCAAGTACATCTGCCAGAATGATGCCGTCATGAATGACGCTCTTGTCCGGGCTCTTCCCGAAGGCAGTCTGGTCATCAACGGGACCGGCATGGGCAAGGATATCCCCGGTTCGCCGGTGACCGACGCTGTCGTCTATCCGATGAACGGCGTCGTCTGGGAGTTCAACTATCGCGGCGAACTGCCGTTCCTTCATCAGGCTCAGGCACAGGCGGCGGCCCGTCATCTGAACGTTCAGGACGGCTGGGTCTACTTCCTGCACGGGTGGACCGAAGTCGTTGCGCAGGTCTTTCATATCGAGATGACAACAAGTCTTTTCGATCGTCTTGCGACGATCGCAGATTCGATCCGTTAGCTTTCGCGACATAACGGCTGCCTGCACGAAACAGGCGGCCTGGTACGTCAAGGGGTTGCGCTCCGCTGGTCCGGGTGCAGCCCCTTGACGTTTTTCCGGCAGGGTATCGTCCGGTGTCGTATGGTCCGTTGTGACCACCCTCGCGAAGCGGGTAGTCCCAGGAGGTCCGGACACCTCTGTCCCCGGCGGAAGCGACTGCCCCGGTCTGTTGTCGACACCCTTCAGCGTAAGTTTTCATGCGCTTTCCAGATGTATTTCCATGGTCCGCTTCTGGAGCGCATGTGCGAATATTGACAGAAGAGTGAATAGCGAGTATAAAGTGAACATGAACGAACATGGATGTGTTTGAATGAACTCAGAGCATCATGGAATGGAAACGTTAAGAAAGTGTCTCATAGACAGCCTGTTGCGCTTAGTTCCTGATGGAGGATGTTCGAAACTGCACGTTGCTATTGACAGAAAGTGAGGAATACAGCTATGGAGAATGTGAGATTATGAACATATACACCAAGCAGGGTTTGCGGAGAGTCATCAATGCGTCCGGGAGAATGACGATCCTGGGAGCTTCAACGATCAGCGACGAAGTTGCCCAGGCAGTTGTCGACGCCGCTCAGAATTATGTCGTGATCAATGACCTGCTGAAATGGGCGGGCAGAAGAGTGGGATCGTTGATCGGATGCGCCGATGCATGCATAACGTCGAGCGGATCGGCAGGGATCGCCCTCTCGGTCGCTTCGCTCCTCTGCAGAGATAACCTTCAGAAGGTGCAGCATTTCAGCGAGACGGTCAGGACAACGGGCAGGCGGCGGGTGATCCTGCCGAAGGGGCACAACGTCAACTTCGGGGCTCCCATTGCCACCATGGTCGAGCTGGGCGGCGGTGAAGTCGTCGAGGTCGGTTATGCTAACGGCTGCACTCTGGATGACTACAAGAGCGCAGTGGATGACGACACGCTGGCGATCATGTTTGTCAAGAGTCATCACTGCGTCCAGAAAGAAATGGTCGACGTCCCTGACGTCGTCGCGTTTGCCAACAGGATCAACGTTCCGTGTATCGTGGACGCATCGGCGGAAGAAGATCTCTCGCGATACATAGCCATGGGCGCCGATTTTGTCTGCTACAGCGGAGCAAAAGCGATCTGCGGCCCCACGTCCGGTTTCGTGGCGTGCAAGTCGGAGGCGTACGCCGACAATATGAGGCTACAGTACAGCGGCATCGGACGGGCCATGAAGGTCGGCAAGGAGAGCATCACCGGGCTGGTCAAGGCGATCGAGATCTACCAGACCCGCCGGCAGGCGGGGATCGTCAGCGTCGATGACCTGAAGGATTTTCTGATCAAGGTGAGCCGGATCGAGGGGCTTTCCGGTTCAATCGTACAGGATGAAGCCGGCCGGGCCATTTACAGGGCCAAGATCAACTTTGACAAGGCGAAGTACGGGATGAGCGCCGTGGAGGTGGCGGAGGCTCTGTCGCATGGCGATCCCGCCATCTATACCCGGGACTATCAGGCGAATGTCGGATCTCTGGCCATCGATCCGCGCCCGCTGCGTTCAAGGGGAGAACTGGACGAAATCTGCGAGAGCCTCATACGGCTGAAGAACGAGGGACATCATGCCTAGGATCGATTTCTACAACGACAGGGTGTGCCTGAACGTCGAAGCCCACAGTCTGGAGAATGCACGGGAGATCGTTGAAGCTGCCGAAGGACATGTCCTGATCGGTATCCTGTCGGCCAATTACCCGGACGTCGCATCTGCCGTCAGGGAGATGCGGTCCTACCAGAAGGAGACGGGAGACCGTCTGTCCGTCGGACTGGGCGCCGGAAATCCGCGGCAGTGCTATGCGGTATCCGAGATAGCGGCGGAACTGCACCCCGCCCATATCAACCAGGTCTTCAGCTGTGTCGGCAGAACGCGTGCCGCTCTGAATGAAGAAGAGGGCTGGATCAACGCTCTCGTTTCTCCTTCGGGGACCGTAGGACTGGTGAACATAGCGACGGGCCCGATAAGCTCGCAGCGGGAAAAGGCGCTGATACCCGTCGGGACGGCGATCGCCATGGTCCAGGAAATGGGAGGAAATTCGCTGAAGTTCTTCCCCATGGGCGGGCTGGGACACAAGGAAGAGTTCCGCTATGTCGCCCGGGAATGCGCTCAGGCGCATTTTGCTCTTGAACCGACGGGCGGCATCGATCCGGAGAACTTCCGTTCCATCCTTGGGATCGCCCTGGAAGAGCAGGTTCCGGAGATCATTCCACATGTGTATTCGTCGATCATTGAAAAGACAACGGGCAACACGAAGACAGAGGATGTCAGGAAACTGTTCGCGATCATCCGGGAGATGCTGGACCGGTGAAGAAAGGTTGCGATCAGACCTGACGTTCTGAAGCAGGTACAGCGTATTTCTGATCCGTCCCTGTCGTTTTGTGGTCAATCGTCAGAGGAGGTGGTGGAGAAAGGCGAAGTGGAAAAAGAATCAGGACCGGCCAGTTCCTGGAAATGAGGTGATGCGTCCGGCGGAAAAAAGTGTTGGAGGCAACGGTTGTTCGGTGAATTTGAGGAATCTTGTGGCGAAGCAACATGGAAGCGTGTCGCAGTAGAGACTCGCAACATGAATAAGAGTTTCGGAGGGGTATAGTGCAAACGGCATTAACGTTAACGGCTGCTCAGGCAGCGTTGATATCTTTGTGGATATGCGTCGTCATGACGCGCAGCACCGGGTTTTCATCAACTGCGTTCAGATTCAGTCCCTTAATGACGTCTCTGATCGTCGGCCTGGTCATGCATAATGTTCCCGAGGCCCTGGCGATCGGTGCGGGGATTCAGCTCATTTACATGGGCGTCATAGCTCCTGGTGGAACCACTCCCAGCGAGCCGGCGGTAGCAACGGCAATAGCGATTCCAGTGGCGCTTCTGTCCAAAGTGGGAACAACTGCGGCAATTGCCGTGGCGGTCCCCGTTGGACTGCTGGGAGCCTACCTGTATCAGTTCAGATTTTTCCTGAACACGCTCGTTGTTACTCCCCTGGCGGAGAAGAACATCAAGAACCTTGACGACAGGAAGATCACGCTTT
>CAZEWU010000156.1:0-4048 GCA_964516155.1 uncultured Caldisericota bacterium | reverse complement strand
TGAAAGTGCGGGTGGCAGGGCAGGGGGATGCAGGCAGACGCGGCGGACAACCTGGAGATTTGTATCTTCTTGTGACGGTGGAAAGGGATTCCCGGTTTGAACGCCAGGGGAGCACTCTTTACTACACGACACGAATTTCGCCTGCAAAAGCAGCACTGGGTACAACAGTGGCGGTTCCTCTTGTTGAAGGAGGGGAAGAATCCGTTGCTATTCCTGCCGGGAGCCAGCATGGGGCAGAAGTACGTATCCGGGGAAAAGGCGCTCAAGCCGTTGGAGAGCGTCGGCGTGGAGATCTTATTCTTCGTGTTGAGATCGCTGTGCCAAAATCTTTGACTGCTGAGCAGAAAAAATTGTACAAGCAACTTGTTGATACTGAGAAATAGAATATAGTGCATGTTTTTGCACACAGGGGGGCCGGGAGAAATCTGGCCCCCCTGTGTGCTTTTGCCTGATGTGCTATTCACTGTACACGTACTGTACCACGTGTATACTAAACTATAAATTAGAATTTGTCCGTTAAATGGTAAGACCAGAGGAGCGCGGTGTGACTGAAGTCAGGATGATTGTAGGAGGGTCGTGACCCGTGCCGCTGAAGCGACTTCAAGATGCGCTCGGCGAGTGTGGAGCCTCGCGATGCTTTGACGCTGCCCTGAGGATGGGCCGATTGGCGCATGCCTATCTTCTCGTTGGGCAGGACGAGGATGCCAAACTTGTTCTGGCAAGATCTCTTGCCAAGGCTGGAAACTGCCACAGCGAACACACTGCAGGCGAGTTTTGTGATGCGTGCCCTTCGTGCCGTCAGATCAATGCCGGTGGTTCACCGTATCTTCGGATTTTCGGGGACCCCTTTCTTGTCGATATAGAAGCAGTCGATGCATTCATTGCCTATACTTCCATCAAGACACCAGCAGGTTGTCTCAAGGTAAGTGTCTTCCGGGGAGTTGATTTCTTTACTGATGTTGCTGCAGACCGTATGTTGAAAACAATTGAGGAGCCTACCCCGGGCAATCTGATTCTACTTCTGTCACGAAACAGCCGGCGTGTTCTTCCGACGATTCGTTCGCGGACACAAATTGTAAAAGTGGAGCGTTCAGCCGAAGTGTCTGACGGCGTCTCAAATGAGCAGAATGACACAATGCTGGATAATCAGCTGGAGATTCTCCTTGATTTTGTACGTGGCAATATAAGTCTGCCCGAGACCATCAGTCGTTTGCTGAAGGCGGGTGGACGACCCAATATGCGTGATAATGCAATGGAAGGCATGCAGGTGATGGCGATTTTCATGAACAGCATTTTGAGGGCACGAGGGAAAGTCCCTCCCGCTCGGGGTATATCGCCAGCTACCGAGCCGGAGCTGGCACGGGTGAATTTCGTTCTTGATGAGGCACGAGCAGAGCCTTTTCTTGACCATCTCGGAGGACATATGAAACATCTGGAACAAAACGTAAATCCGGAACTTGTTCTCACTAATGCACTTCTGGAATTAAGGAGAATGACCGTTCATGAATGACCCCAGATACATGTTACCGGCGAGCTGTTCATCGGTTCGTTATTTGAATGCTCGATCGGCAAAATCATACCGGACCTACACACTCGAAGTAAGCGAGGCAATTACTCTGTTACCGGGAGACGAAGTTCTTGCAGTCGGGAGCGACAAGGAACTTGTCCCTGTTATTATCGGATATCCTCGACATGACACTGCTGGAAAGAAGCACATGACGGGAAACCTGAAATATATTCGGAAGCCTACTTCGGCAGATGCCGTGCGTATCGATGAGAATCAGAAGAAACAGGATGCGGCTATCGCTCTTTGTAAAGAGCAGGTACGGCAGACTGGCCTTTCCATTCACCTTGTGAACTGTGAGTTGTCATTCTCAGGAAAGCAATATGTTTTTTATTTTACAGCCGATACACGGGTGGATTTCAGAGCTCTGGTTTCAGTCCTGTCTCGCTCGCTGAAGGCCAAAGTTCAGATGTGGCAAATCGGGTCCCGGGACGAAACACGATTTTTTGCGACAATCGGCATGTGCGGTCGAGAATTGTGCTGCAATAGCTTTCTCAAAGAGATCAAACCAGTAAGTCTTAAGTGTGCGCGTATTCAGAACCTCAGTTTGAATCCAAACAAGATTACCGGGGTTTGTGGAAAACTCATGTGCTGTTTGCGATATGAAACCTACGAATACACCGGTGAGACAGAGAACGGTGTGAAGAAAACACCTCAGGAAGAGGGCGATCAGCAATAATGGTCGCGGTATCTCTGATCGAAGAGATTCCGGATCCTGGAGACAAGGGATCTATCCGTATCGTTTCTCCGATTGGCAATCGTGCGCATGTTGATGTTGCGTGGCGCAAGACCGGTATTACCAGGCTGACAAGAATCGTAATTGATACCAGGATTCCTGCCGTGAAGAATGCAGGCTTACTGCTTCATAACGGCTGCAGCGTTTCTCTGAACCGATTTCTGTCCACAGTGACAGTTTCCTGCTGTTCTCAATGAGCGTTATCGTCGGCATGAGTGGCGGTGTCGACTCTGCTGTGGCCGCCGCCCTTTTGAAAGATCTTGGAGAGCATGTTATCGGGGTGACGCTGCATTTTTCTGAACATAGCGCTTGTTGTGATCTCACTTCGACCCATCGGGCCAAAGCTCAGTGTGAGCGCCTTGGAATCGAGTGGCGTCAGATAGAAATGAAAGATGTTTTTTCCCGCTGTGTCATTGAGCCGTTTTGGAAGGCTCTTTCAACTGGGATTACACCTAATCCGTGCGTGTTCTGCAATGAGTATGTTAAATGGCAAGGTCTTGTCGATGTTGCGGAGGAGACAGGTGCCGACTTCATTGCGACAGGCCACTATGCAGGCATTCTTCACGGCCGGGCGGGCGATCAGATCTGCCGTGGCGTTGACGCTGCCAAGGACCAGTCCTATTTTCTGTATCGTCTTACGACGGAGCAGCGCCACCGTGTCATTTTTCCGCTTGCATCCAGGGCCAAACGCGATGTCGTGAAACTGGCAGCGACCTGGTTTAGTCCAGAGCTGCTGGCAAAACGTGAGAGCCAGGACCTTTGCTTCGTTGAAGGATCTGTCTATAAGGAGGCGCCCCGTTTTCTTCAGCTTGTGCCTGGCGATATTGTGACGATGGACGGTGCGTTGCTGGGAAGGCACAACGGGCTGGCTCTGTATACGATTGGTCAGCGGTCCGGTCTCGGAATCGCTGGCGGCATTCCTCTCTATGTTACTGCCAAACAGTATGCCGGCAACAAGCTTGTAGTCGGTCCGCGGGAGCAATGTATGAAGAGTGTTTTTGATGCTGTTGATCTCAAATGGCAACAGTTTCCCACTGAGCAGAAGCTGGTTTTTGATGCAGACATTGTGGTACGTTACCGCTCAAAGCCGGTTAAAGGCGTTGTAAGACGAGTTTCTGCAGATCAGGTGTCCGTATCTCTTCAGGAACCGGTTTTTGCAGTTACGCCTGGACAGGCGGTGGTTTTTTATGACGACCGCATTATTCTTGGCGGAGGAACGATAGTCTAGGACTTGTTTGTGGCGTTTTTTCATGAATTGTGGTAAAAAGTGGGAAATTGTGGTATACTTACGCCATGAACAAGGAGAATTGTTTCATCGGCGAATACCGATACTCCGTGGACGACAAGGGACGTACGATGTTCCCGGCCCACTATCGGTCAGCCACGAGTTCTTCCTATGTTCTCACCAAGGGCATGGATCGATGCCTTTATCTGTTTGATGACGGAGTGTGGACCTCTATCGTCGAACGATTCTATGGTGATCTTATTCCTGTCTCATCTGATTCTCGGGCTTTTGTCCGCGTTCTTTTCAGCGGAGCAGCAAAAGTCGAACTTGACAAAATCGGTCGAATTTCAATACCACAGCATTTGCGTGAATATGCTTCGCTCGACAAAGAGGTCGTTTTTGCTGGAGCGTTGACACACTTGGAAATCTGGGATGTTCATATCTGGGAAACCTACCGGTCAAAAGCGGAGAAAGTTTTTGAACAGAACATTGGAGCTTTGCAGGCCAGATGAGTGAGTTTGTA
>CAZEWU010000155.1:0-4048 GCA_964516155.1 uncultured Caldisericota bacterium | reverse complement strand
GCGGGACAGGTCGATGCTGCCCTGACCGACCAGCAGGGCGACATTGACGCCGAGTCCCTCCCTGCCGAGTTCATCGGCAAAGCCCGGAAGATCGCTCCATGTCCATGTCAGCGGTGACGATACCGGCAGAAACGACGCCAGGTATTGCCGCAGGTCAGCGTGGTAACGATCAGCAAGAGGAAACGCAGACAGACCGCAATTGCCGCCCAGGACCGTGGTCACCCCCTGAGTCAGAATGCACTCCGCATCAGGAAAGGATGACAGCGAGAGATCTGAATGCGAATGAATGTCGATGAATCCGGGCGCGACCACAAGTCCCTGCGCAGCGACCTCGCGGCATCCCCTTCCGGCGACGGAAGGTGCAACCTGTCCGATCATCCCATCCCGGACGGCGACATCGCCGATGAACGACGGCGCACCGCTTCCATCGACGATCCTTCCGCCGCGGAGAACGACATCCCAGCTCTGCTGCTCCATCCCTGCTCTGCTCAGCGGCCCGCCGTCACTTCGGCAGATGGGCATCGCACCAGTCCGTCACGAAGGGAAAGATATGCTCACGGGCACCCGGTTCAAAGTTCAGGAAATGATACAGGCCGGGCCAGAGTTTGAGGGTCGCGTCGCCGGTGACGGCGGCGGCAAGTTGCTTCGATCCTTCCGGAGCGGCAACGACATCGGCATCGCCGTGCATGATGAGGACCGGTGTCCGGATCTCACCGGCATGCGCCAGGGCGGTGCGTCCCGCCTCAGCGATGATAGCCGCGAGACCGATCGTGATCTTCTTGTAGACAAGGCTGTCTGCATCATAGGCGTCCAGGACGGCAACGTCGTGACACACCTTTTCGCGGAGAGGACCCAGCGTATTGGAGACCGCCATGGTCGGTGCGATCAGACTGAGCGCTCTGACCTTCGCGGGCAGAGGCGTCATGTAGACGCCGCTCACAAGAACGGCCCCCGCTATGTGCGGCTGCCGTTCGGCCAGGTATACCGCTGTAAGCGGCGACCCCATGCTGAACGCATACAGAAAGAGCGGTTTCCCGGGAAACCGCTCCCGGATCGCAGCGATATACCGGTCAAAATCATCCAGGAAGCTGTCCAGCCGTGGCGCAAAGGCGCGGCGCCCCTGTGAGAGGCCGTGCCCCCGCAGGTCCCCGGCAACAAACGCATACCCTCGGTCGGCGAAGACGCGGCCGACATCACAATACCGCCCCCCGTATTCGCCAAGCCCGTGAATGAGCCCAATGACGCCTTTGACGTCACCGTCCGGCGCCTGGAGGCGGGCATAGAGATTCAGACCATCCCTGCTGCGATACTGGAAGTCCTTCATACGCATATCACCTCACCCTTGACGCGGCTGTCCCGCATATCAACATGAGTATATCATCTTCCCGACGATCTGACCGAAAGAAAAAGCCGGTTCCTCGCGGAACCGGCCGGTCTGACAAAAAAAGATAAAAACGTTACTGGGCTTTTGCCTGATCCAGTGCGTTCGTAATCGTCTCTTTGAAACGATCGCTGGTCTGGGTCGCCTGTGCGACGGCATCGACCTTGGTGACATCCTGCTTGTCGAGAAGGCTCTTGATAAGTGTCGGCCAGGCATTGATGCTGGTCGGATACTTGTAGTTGCTCGTAGTCTTGACCTGCAGATCCATAAGCTTGGCATTGGTGATCTTGCCGCCGGCAACGGTGACGGAAGCATATCCGATGTTGCCGCGATCATCAGCCTTGGAGAAACCGGTATAAGAACCATCTGTGTAGGAACCAACGGTCCCGGCGGTGGCCAGAGCATTGGTAACGGCTTCCTTCAACTGATCAGAAGTGCCCGTTGCCTTGGCAACAGCATCCACCTTGCTGATATCGCCCTTCTTGATGAGATCCGCCTGCATGGTAGCAATAGCGGTCACAGCAGTCAGATAGGAATAATTGTCTTTGGTCTTCGGCGTAAGTTCAACATACTTCACGTCTGTGATCTTGTCACCGGAGATTGTTACTGTGGCATGTCCAAGGTTTCCGTAATCATCCACCTTTGACAAACCCTCATACGTTCCGTCTTTCCAGGTAGCCTTTTTGGCGCAGCCCGTCAGTGCAACAACTGCGAGAGCCGCAACAAGGACAAAAGAAATAATCTTTCTCGTCATACTACTTCACACTCCTTCCTGCAAAATTCTCCTACCACTCTTGACTCTACGGAAAACGGCACATGCGTCAAGAGCATATCTTTACGAAATAGTCCTGAGTTCCCGGCCGGGAACATATCTGCACCTGATTCACTACATATTTCTCGTATTCGCTATTTCTTCAATATCGAACGGTGCAGCAGTTGAGTCGCCATGCGCCGGAGCATGTCGGCATCCTCTCTCCTGTCGGCAGGGAACAAGGGCTCCTGATAAAGGAGACAATGCCGGACTCGTATCCATGGCGAACCCCATGAAAACAGAAACGCCCCGGAAGGAGATGACCAGCTTCCGCCGGCCGATCCGAAGGCGTTTCAGGCACAAGAGTGATACGGTTGTCGTTACCGTATCACTGGCAAGGAGGCTACCGGGAGGTCGTGTGGCTCCCCGATATACCCGGAAGGAGACCGCTCCGTCATCCCTGCCCTTCTTCAGGCTGATCCCTGGATCTCATCTCTGTTTCCCCGCAACACCTTGCGACCCGCCTGCAGGGGAACAGAGCGCCTCCGGCAACCCGTTGTGCCGGCGGTTCTTCAGCCTTTCCTTCAATACATTCTTAACGTTATATTAGCAACTGTAGAGGATTTTATGAAAAAGTCAACGGCCTGCCGGGGCAGGAAACATTGCAAACAGGAGTATTATGCATAAAGTGATGGATTTTCGCGAGAATGTGACAGCGAGCATACGGAGGTTCTGCATGAAAAGTTTTCTGTTTGATCTGGACGGAACGCTGTTGGCAGTCAGCGACAACGACTTCGCCCACGCCTATTTTCACGAGCTGGTGCCCGCTCTTCGCGGTCTGCTTCCGATCGACGGACTGGGACAAACGATCATGCGCGCCACACTGCTCATGCAAAACGACCCGGCTCCCACGAAAAACAACATGGACAAGTTCAGGGACATCCTTGCCGGATTCTACCCAACGGCGGATCGGGAAGCTGTCTGGAGCCGCCTGATGGAGTTTTACGCCTCCACCTTTGACAATATTCACAGTATCATGGGGCCGAACCTGCCGCTCCTCCGTGCGATCCGCTACCTCCGCTCGCACGGAAACCGCATCCTGCTGACGACCAACCCCATTTTTCCGCAGATCGCCACCTACAAGCGCCTGACCTGGGCGGGATTCACGCCGGAATCTTTTGAGTATGTCAGCACGATGGAAAACTGCAGTGCCTGCAAGCCCCACATTGAATACTGGCAGAACGTCATCCGCGAGAAGAAGGTGGACCCGGCGCAGGCGATCGCCGTCGGCAATGACTGCGTCGAAGATGTCTCGGCACGCTTTGCCGGCATCGAAACATACCTGGTGACCGACTACGTCATCGGCGACCCGATGTCGGCAGAAGCCGATCACGTTTCAGACGCGACCGGCTTCGAGCGCTGGGCCATGGCGAATTACTGACCCGGAAGCTTATGACGCAGGGTTCAATCCTCGATGATCTCCGGCATCCTCTTGATGCGGGGATCGGTGAAAACGTCGGTCTCATCGCTGCTCGTGCTGGAAAATTCTGAGACGATCGCTCCTTCGGGACCCGCCTGAAACCAGTGGAGCGTGTTCGGAGAGATCGTATACTGTTGACCCGGGATCAGCTCGATCTCGTGGAACACCGTGTAGTACGCTTCACTTCCTCTGGGCACCGTCGCCCTGGGATGAGATACAGGCTCTCCCTGGACGTAAAGCCATACCCTGCCCCACCGGCAGCGGAAGGTCTCCATCTTCCCCGGTTTACCGTTTACCGGCGGATGTTTGTGCTCTGGACACGTCTGACCGGGGAACAGGGTCATTTCTTTGGCGCAATACCGGTCTGTATTCACATAGACGACGAGTTCCAGCCCCTGACGCTGGGTCTTGCCGAAGTTGGTGAAATAGCCGGCGC
>CAZEWU010000154.1:0-4050 GCA_964516155.1 uncultured Caldisericota bacterium | reverse complement strand
CAACCAGCAGCTCTGGGACATCGCATTCGTCATCGCGGTCCCCTCAGCTATCTCCTTCCCGCTGAGGACGGCATACGAGATCGTCCGACTTGATAGTAAGCATCTCCTGTAGAACGGTGGACGCGCCATATGCCTCCAGCGCCCAGACTTCCATCTCTCCAAAACGCTGTCCACCAAACTGAGCCTTGCCGCCGATCGGCTGTTGTGTAATAAGCGTATAACGACCTGTCGATCTTGCATGCATCTTGTCCTCAGCAAGGTGAATGAGCTTCAGGATGTATGCTTCTCCTACCGTTACCTGAGAGTCAAAATACTTGCCGGAGAGGCCGTCCCTGACATCTTCCTTGCCGCTGTCACTAAGACCGGCTTTTCGTAGCAAGGCACGAATTTCCTCTTCCGTTGCACCGTTGAAAACCGGCGTAACGGCACGAACGTTGAGCTGACGGGCCGCAATTCCTAGACTGGCCTCGAGCAACTGTCCGATGTTCATACGGGATGGAACGCCCAGAGGACTCAAGATGACGTCTACAGGAGTTCCGTTCTGCAGGAACGGCATATCCTCAGGAGGCAAAATACGGGTGATAACACCCTTGTTACCATGGCGCCCTGCAATTTTGTCTCCCACAATGATCTTACGTTTCTTGGCAACATAAACTTTTATGATACGTTCAACACCAACAGGAAGAGCGTCGCTCGTATTGTCTTTTGTAATTTCCTGAACATCAATAACGACGCCGTCTTCTCCCGGCGGAACCTTATACGAAGTATTTTTATAATCACGTGCCTTGTCGTGGAAGAGAGCAAAGTACACCCGGACCTCCGGGGATTCTTCCTGCTCAGCCCGTGGTGTAATCTTGCCAACCAGAACATCTTCCGCCTTGACATGAGCACCGACACGCACGATACCGCGGTCATCAAGATGACGTGCGAGTTCCTTGGAAACATTAGGCGGATCGCGCGTAATTTCTTCTTTGCCAAACTCCGTCGACCGCACCTCGATCTTGTGCTCCTTGATATGAATTGACGAGAGACTATCATCGCGCACCAGGCGCTCGCTGACGATAATACCATCCTGGTAGTTGTATCCACGCCACGGAACGTAGGCAACAAGAAGATTCTTGCCCAGAGCAAGCTCCCCTTCTGCACAGGCATAACCATTGGCCAGCAGGTCACCAACATGAATCTCAGCCCCTGTTGATACCGCTGGATGCTGGTTAATGCATGTATCCTGATTCGTGCGCTTGAATTTCTCAAGCTCAAAGATACGGGGACGTGGCACAGAAACGTAATCAATCTTGTTCTTGGCCATGAGGATCAGATCTTCTCTGATCAACTTCTTGCCAACCGCAAGCTTTTTTGCTTTTGGCTTCTTCAGCTGAATATCTTCGGCAAGAGTTTGTCCAACCAGCGAACCATTGATGCGGAAAAGCTCGTAATCTGCAGCCTTGGATGGATCATACGTCAAGATGCTTGCATCCTTATCTTTGGCAAACAGATCGCGCATGGTCTCTTCATTCACCGTTCGACCAATTTCCGAACTCAGGTCCTGAGTAGATGTAACACGGAGAATCCTATGGCCAAGAATCTGGTGGCCGATTGGAGTCATTGTCAAAATCTGCAGCTCAACTTCTTCAATCTCGTCCCCATTCTGAACAGGAAGAGCATGAATCTTGGC
Source organism: uncultured Caldisericota bacterium (assembly GCA_964516155.1). GTDB lineage: Bacteria > Caldisericota > Caldisericia > Cryosericales > Cryosericaceae > Cryosericum. Next base: position 2,375 of record CAZEWU010000154.1, on the reverse strand, counting down.
ATTATTAACAAGACGCCCACGCAGTGTCTCCGTAATCTTCGTGCCTGCCTTGTGGATCTTGTTCTTTCCTTCCTGCACATCAGAAGCAAGAACTTTGCCGAGAAGGTCTTCGTTGGGCTGGATATCGAACAAGTCAGTCAGAGAGTTCTGCACGATAGAGCCAGCCGGGACATACTGGAATGACTCGACACCTTCATCTGCAAGCGATTCCAGCTGCTCGTGTGTTATCTCCTTGCCCACCAGCTTCAGAACTTCATCTGGAATATTTGCTGGTACAAACCCGATAGGAACCATACGAACGTCGCTGGCAATACCCGGCTCGTTTGCATCAGACTCAAGCATAATCGGGACAACATCTACAGGAACTTTCCCCTCCTGAAGATCAACGATACTGACGAGCGGCGACACACGGATCTGCTCCGCATCAACATACGAAACGATGCCGTCAACATCTGAGAGAACAAGGTCTCCATTGTCATGAACGACCCGCCCCTCCATCCCAGTGGAAACACGTGCACGATCAGGAAGTACGAGTGGAACTGCCTGGCGTTGCATGTTGCATCCCATAAGAGCACGGTTAGCATCGTCATGCTCCAGGAACGGGATCAGCGATGCCGACACACCAAAAACCTGGGAAGGCACAAGGTCGATATAGTCGACCTTGGAAGTAGGCATCTCTTTTGGCAGGATTTCACCGCCCTCACTGCGCTGACGTCCGATGACCCCTTTGACTGAAATATGGTTCTTGGCATCGACGGGCGTATTTGCCTGCGCAATGGAATAATGCTCTTCTTCCTCTGCATCCATGTAGACAACATCTTTCTCATCTTTATGACCGTCTGTAACCTTCGCATATGGTGCAGTGATAAAACCAAACTTGTCCAGTTTGGCATACGAACTCAGGCTGTTAATCAGTCCAATATTCCCGCCTTCAGGAGTCTCGATGGGACAAATACGGCTGTAATGAGAAGAATGGATATCCCGAACTTCCACACCAGCACGTTTTCTGTTCAGACCTCCTGGTCCGAACGAGCTCAATCGCCGCTTATGCGCCAGACTTGACAGGGGATTGATCTGTTCCATAAACTGCGACAGCTGGCTCTGGCCAAAGAAATTACGGATTGATGAGATAACCGGCTTTGTATTCAGAACATTCTGAAGATTCATCATCTGTTCTGAAGAGTAAATGGTGACCTTGTCACGTGTTGCCTTGGCAACCTTGAGCATGCTATCCTGTATCTCTTCGGCGAGCAATTCGCCGACGCGGCGTATGCGACGATTCGCAAGACTATCGATATCGTCGAAGCTTGCTCTGCGTTCACGAATCTCAATCAACCGGCGGATAATACAAATATAGTCTTCCTTGGTCATAACCGGTGAATCGGTATCCAGACCAAAGCGTTTGTTGATCTTGTAGCGGCCGATAGGAATAAACGTGTTATACGCAGGATCTGCCAACAACGTCGACAGCAGATTCTCTGCAGCTTCGAGCGTCAAGCGCTCTTTAGGCTGCATTTCTTTGAAGATCTGCTTAACGGCTTCTTCCCGGTTGGTGGTCTTGTCAATTTTAAGTGTTTGCGCCACCCAGCGATCAAGCTGCTTGCTGTTGACGGCAAAAACAGGAACTCCCCGCTTTTCGATCAGATCGATTGCTTTGGCGGTAATAGCGGCGCCCTCTTTAATGACTTCTTTCCCCTTGGTATCGACAAGAGGTTCAGCGGCAACATACTGAGTCTGTTCATAACCAGCACGGAGCTGCTCAATGGTTAACCGTTCCGTCTTCTCGATCGTGAACAAACGCTGGATCTCCTCATTGGAGCCTACTCCAAGCGCTTTGAGCACCAGAGTAACCGGGATTTTGTGGGCCTTCTTGCGAAGACGGGTATAGATAACATCGTCCTTACCGGCCTCGATTTCCATCCAGTTTCCACGATCCGGGATAATGGTCACCATATAAACCTGGGCTCCGGACAATTTGTCTTTTCCACCTTCAAAGTAGACACCGGGCGAGCGAACAAGTTGAGAAACAATTACCCGTTCAGCGCCATTGATAAGAAACGTCCCGTAGGACGTCATAAGTGGAATCTGCGTTATGATGAGCGGTTGCTCACGTATTTCGCCCGTTTCCTTATTGATAAGGCGGAAACTAGCTTTCACCATAGCCTCGAAGCTCAATCCTGCCTTGCGGCAGTCTTCCATCGACTTGGTCGGCTGTTCAATTTCATGATTGACGTACTCGATCCGCAACTTAGCGGTATCGATAGGGAAGACTCTCGCAAAGATTTGAGCTAGACCTGGTCCCAGAAGCCAATCATATGAAGTCTTCTGGAGCTGGAGGAGGTCGGGCATCGCGTAACTTGATTTGATTTTGGTAA
>CAZEWU010000153.1:0-4075 GCA_964516155.1 uncultured Caldisericota bacterium | reverse complement strand
ATTCCTCTCTCGATGGACGTCCTGGGACAGGAAACAGTCGGCGCCGGCGGCTTTGCCATGGCGGTGCGCACGATCCCGGTCGTCCTTGATATGCTCAGGGAACTACGGGAAGTGGCGCCGGATGCATGGTTCATCAACCTGACCAATCCTTCCGGCATTATCACGCAGGCAATGGCCACCCATGGCGGGTTTCATAACGTCGTCGGCATCTGCGATGCCCCGGAATCCATCAGTACGCTGCTCTCGTACCTTCTGAAGGTACAGCCCGAAGAGATCGTCCTCGATTATTACGGACTCAACCATTGCGGATTCGCCAAGGGCGTCTATGTCCACGGACAGAACGTCCTGCCAAAGATCCTGAGTATGATTGGCAGCGTTCCCGATTTTGAGAACATGACTCATTTTACACCGCAGTTTGTTCAGCAGCTCGAGAAACTTCCCAACGGATATATCTGGTACTATGCCTTCAAGCGGGAATCCATTGCGGCCGTCAAAGCCGCTCCGGAAACGCGCGGCGAAGAGATCGAACGCCGTAATGCCAAGCTGATGTCCGACCTCGCGACAGCAGATGATCCGCTAGACGTTTACAAAACTTATCTGGGAAAGCGCGAAGACGGGTACCTTGCTGAAGAATATCGCGAGGAGATGCATCTGCAGGAAGGAGAAGGGTACAGCGCTGTCGCCATGAACGTTCTTCTGGGACTTGCCGGCAAACTGCAGCCCGTCATCCCCGTGAACGTCACGAACCGCGGCGCCATCGCAGACCTTGCCCCCGACGACGTCGTTGAAGTACCCTGTCTCATCACGGAGCATCTTATCCGTCCGCTTGCCGTCGGACCGATCGACGCCACGTCGCGTCTGCTTCTCGAGCAGGTCAAGCTGTACGAAAAATCCCTCGTTGACGCCGTCGTCTACCGCGATCTGGCAGAACTCGTCAAGGCGCTGGCCCTGAACCCGCTGGTCCCGTCTCCGGCCGTTGCGCAGGAACTGATCGCAGCATTTCGTGAACAGGAAGCTCCCTACTTCGACAGTTTTCGATAATCCAGACTGACTACCTGAGGAGGCAACATGAGTTTCTGGAAAAAGCTTGCATACAGTTTTGGTTCCATGGGCGCCGGCCTGCCGGAGAACTGTTTTACGACATGGGCCATGTATTTTTACGTCGACAAATTGGGGTTCTCTCCTAAACTGTTCGCCACCGCCATGCTGATCTACACGGTCTGGAACTGTCTGAACGATCCGCTGTTCGGATACTGGTCCGACCGGACGCATACCCGCTGGGGACGACGCATTCCCTATATCCTCCTTGGAACATTGCCTCTCGCGCTTTCGTTCTATCTCATCTGGGTCCCGCCGGCCGGGATCTCGGGAATGGCGATGTTCTGGTACTACCTCGCCGTCATTTTTGCCTTCGACGGGTTCTATACCCTTGTCATCCTCAACTGGACCGCCCTGTATCCTGAGATGTACACGACCACCCAGGATCGGAGCACGGTCAACGCCTGGCGTCAGGTCCTCGGCATCGTGGGCGTCATCGTGGGCGTCGCGCTTGCTCCCGTCATCAAGGATCGGTTTGGCTGGAAAGGTCTCGGTCTGATTATCGGCGGAGCGACGGCGATCGTCATGTTCATCTCTCTGCTTGGTTCCAGGGAGAACCAGCAGGTCCAGGGCGAGCCGCTGGCGCTGGGGGCTGCAATCCGGAACACGCTGGTCAACAAGTCCTTTGTTACCTTTGTCATCTTCAATCTTTTCCTCCAGACCGTTATCGTCATGGTCCAGGGCGTTATTCCTTTCTACACCCAGTTCGCCCTGCTGCTTTCCGATACGCAGAAGACCTTTGTGCTGCTCGCCGTCTTCCTCATGGCCATTATCTCACAGCTCTGGTGGAATAAGATCGTCGTCAGGATCGGAACGCGCAGCACGGCCATTGTCGGGACACTCCTGTTCAGCCTCTTTCTGATCCCGCTGGCATTCATCAAAACGCTCGCTGTCGGCCTTGTCTTCTTTGCACTGCTGGGTGTCGGCCTTGGCGCGCTCCTCATCGTGACTGATATGATGGTCGCCGATATCTGCGACGAAGACTACCTCAAAACGGGGACGCGCCGTGAAGGGATGTACTACGGCATCAACGCACTCATCATGCGCAGCAGCGTCGCTATCTCGGCCGGTATCATCGCTTTCATCCAGGTCCATACGCACTACGTCGCCAAGCTGACCGATCCCCGGCTCCAGCCGCACACGGCCGTCGTCGGATTCCGCCTCCTTATGAGCGTCATCCCGGCAGCCCTCATGCTCATCGGTCTTCTCTTCATCAACAGATATCCTCTCTATGGTCAGAAGCTGCAGGAAATACGATCCGGGACGCAGAAAAAAGCGCATGGATCAATGGACCCTGCCAATGACCTGAGCAGTATCGCAAAAGGAGTTGCAAAATGAACTGGAACGAATTCCTTCCGGTCCCGGCCATCGATTCTGCACAGAAGTATGTTGTATTCCAGCCGCATTCCGACGACGCCGTCTGGTTTGCCGGGGGACTCCTGCTGAAGCTGTCTCAGGCCGGCAAGGAGATCGTTCTTGTCACGATGACGGACGGCCGCCTGGGAAGTACCGACCCCGCCATGACCCCGGAGCGTCTTGTCGCAATCCGCAAAAAAGAAGACGAAGCGGCAGGCAAGGCCATCGGCGCCGGCAGACACCTGTACTGTTCTTTCCACGACGGAGGCCTGCCTCACTGCGGCGAGACTACCAGGACGATGGTCCGCATTATCCGTGAGGAACGACCGGACGCCATACTCGCCCCTGATCCCTGGCTGCCCTACGAAGCTCATCAGGATCATCTGAACTGTGGATGGTCCGCAGCTGAGAGCATGATCTACTGCAACCTTCCTCTCTACCTCCCGGAATTTCCGGCCCATGACGTCCGGTTCATTGCCTTCTACCTTACAAACAGACCAAATCAGGTCGTTGATATCGAGGCGCAGCAGGAAGCACAACTGGCCGTTCTGCGCATGTTCCCCAGCCAGTTCACACCGGAGACCTACCAGATGGCTGCGCAGTATCTCACGCTGAAGGCGACCGACGTCGGCCGTGAACACGGCATGAAGCTGGCAGAGGCCTTCAAGGTGCTGACGCCGCTGCATCTGCACACCAGCGTGGATTCCGGCATTATCTAGAGGAGCGCGTATGTACTATCTTGGCATCGACGGAGGAACGTACAAGACTAAAGCGGTGGTCGGCGACGATCAGGGCCGCATTGCGGGATGGGGGGAGGGAGGCCCTTCCAACTATCAGGTATGCGGACTGGGGATCGCCATGGCCGGCATCTCGCAGGCGGTCCATGGAGCACTCGGCAAAGCGGAAATCTCCCTGAACGATATCAGCCACGCGACCTTCGGATTGTCCGGCATGGATCTGCCCATGCATCGCGAGGAACTGGAACGCGGATTGACGACGGTCTTTCCCTCTCTGTCCTTCGAGCTCGTCAATGACACCTGGATCATGCTGAAGGGCGGCACCGATCACGGATGGGGCATCGCGCTCGTCTGCGGTGGAGGAGCAAATGCCTGCGCCTGCAGCGCGCATGGTTCCTGGGTCACACTGCGGGGACTCGGTTACGAGAGCGGTATGCGCGGGGGTGGCCTCGATATGCTGCGGGATATTCTGCACTACGCCTTCCTCTCGCATGACGGTACGGGCCCCCGCTCCGTCCTCGAGGAAGCCGTCCTGAAGGCGACCGGCGCATCCGATTACGATGCCCTCCAGCTGATGCTTCTGCAAACCATGCAGGATATGACCGGGAACAATGAACTTCTGCACCGCGCTCTCGATGTCGTTCCGCTTGTCTTCCAGGCGGCAACGGCAGGCGACGCGGCCTGCAAGCGGATCCTCCTTGCACAGGCGGGATCGCTGGCAGAGGGTGTCACCAGCCTTGTCCACCGCATGAGCTTTGAGCACGAGGCCGTCGATGTTGTTCTCGGAGGATCGCTCTTCCTGGGGGAAAATCCGCTGCTGATCGACCGCCTGACTCTGCTCGTCCACAGGGAGGCTCCGCACGCCGTCCTCCACCGCCCATTTC
>CAZEWU010000152.1:0-4082 GCA_964516155.1 uncultured Caldisericota bacterium | reverse complement strand
ATAAAAGAATCAATAGATTCCTGCTGCGTACCGATGGTCACAAAGGCGAGGATGTTCTCCAGATCGGAAAGTTCGATCTCGACGTTATACTCGTCATTCAACAGCTTCTCGACCTGAAATCCGGTCAGACCAAGATCAGCAACGTGGACCACGAGCTTGGTGAGGTCGGCGTCATACACAGTATCGGAACCGGCGCGTTCACGCCCTGGTGCACGCAGCCCGTCGATGGCGTTGATGCGCTTTCGGGCTGCTTCTGCCATATCGATAGCCCGCTGAAGAAGGTCATGTCCGTTCGTCGCCATCTGCATGCGTGCGACATCGAGTGCCGTCATGAGGAGATAGGAGGGCGAGGAGCTCTCCAGTATCGTCAATGTCGCCCGGACCAGATCCTTGTCGATACGGTGACTCCCCAGATGCAGCATTGATGTCTGGGTCAGACCGGACAGGGTCTTGTGCGTACTCTGAACGACCATGTCGGCTCCGGCGTCCACGGCGCTGAGCGGAAGATCGGGATGAAAGTGAAAATGCGATCCATGCGCTTCATCAACCAGGATGCAGCGGCCTTCTTCATGAGCCTTCTCAACGTAAGAGGCGATGTCAGAACTGATACCGAAATAGTTTGGATTAGTCAGGAAAACAGTCTTGGCTTCTGGATATTCCCGGAGCGTGCGGGCAAATGTCTTTTTGGAGGGAAACGTCTGAAAACGAAGGAGAGGATCCTCCTGTGCCTCCAGATAGACAGGGCGCAGTTCGTTCAGAATGAGCGCGCCGTACAGCGACCGATGTGAGTTTCGCTGGACAATGACCCGGTCGTTGGGAGCGCAGGCGGAAAGGATCATTGCCTGATTGCCGACGGTAGACCCGTTAACCAGGAAGAAAGATGCGACAGCGCCGTATGCCTCAGCAGCCAGGTCCTGCGCTTCCTTGACGACGCCGACGGGGTGGTGAAGATAATCAAGCCCCTCGACTTCCGTCAAATCAGAGAGAAAGACATTTGGTCCCCAGAATTCCTTGAGGCGGGGATGGATCCCTTCTCCTCCCATATGCCCCGGCATGTGAAGGCCGGCGCGGTGTTTTGCTATGTAAGACTGGACGGCATCAAAAAACGGCGTACGATTCTGATCTCTCATGAAAAAGAGTGTAACGGCCCGGAGAACCTCTGTCAATGCGCGACAATGAAAAGGAGCAGCGAATACCCTTCATCGTCCCTAGCGGCCCTTGGCAATCGCGTTGTTCGTGATACACTACGTTCCAGTTGTTCGTTGTATGACAATTCGCATGCTGCCCGCTCTATCTGCGGAGTGGTGGCTGTGTGGTGGAGGAAAGAAACGTGATTAACAAAGTGACGATCAGTGTTCCGGCAAGTACTGCCAACCTCGGTCCTGGTTTTGATACATTCGGCCTTGCTCTCGAGATGCGCAGTCTGTATACCGTCGAAGTCCTTTCTCCAGGCGAGAAGTGGAATGTTCACTTTGAAGGCATGGGAGCCGATGTCCTCAACGAAAAGGGTTTCAAGTTTGTCAGAGATGTCATGGATTATTTTGAACAGGCGGAATCGGTGCACTTTCCTCCGCTCGGTATCAGTGTTCATACGGGAATTCCTCTGACGCGTGGACTGGGATCCAGCGCCAGTGCGATCGTTGGTCTTCTCTCATGCTTTGAAGTCATGATGAACACAGAATTCGACGTCGGCAAGATCCTCAAGTACGCCATCGCTCTCGAAGGGCATCCGGATAATGCCACTGCTTCGCTGGTCGGGGGATTCACGATCGCCGCGAACGACCTCAATGAAGCTGCCTATATGAAAGTTGTTCCTCAGAACCTGAAGGTCGTTGTCATTGTACCATCCAATTTTCTCTCCACCAAGAAGGCACGGGCCTGTCTCCCGGACATGTATGCAAGACGGGATGCCGTCTACAACATCGGCCGCGCTTCCATGCTGGCGGCCTGCCTGTTCAGCGGGAACTACGATCTGCTGCCGTTTGCGCTGCATGACCGGCTTCATGAGCATTACCGCGAGAGGATGATCGTCGGATTCCACGAGGTATCGCGCGCTGCAGACCATGCAGGTGCGTATGGAACATTCCTTTCGGGATCAGGTCCCAGTATTGCAGCGCTGGTTGCTCCGCCCAAGGCAACAAGAGTAGCAAAGGCCATGCAGAAAGCCATGGCCCCGGAAGATCCCAAAGCCGAGGTCTATATCCTCGACGTTGCAAAAGATGGAGTCATCCTGCAACCTGCGGAGGAATATCCAGAATAATATCTTCCCCAATGAATATTGAATTGCCCAGGAAGAGACTTCCTGGGCAATTTTCTTTATAAGGTTACGCGTAGCATCTGGGAAGCTCTCTGGAAGCTCATTTGCAGGTTTTACCAAGAAAAGTGGCATCAGGAAGAGATTTCGTGACATTTTCCGTACTCCAGCACGTTTTTGCAGAGTTTTGCCCCGCTGCGTGCACTATTTTCTGAGATGTAGTTCTGATGCTGCTTTGATGAATTGTCCACAGATCTTGACAAGTTATCCACTTTTTGGCCGGAGAATTCCTCACCGGATTTCAACAGAATCCACAAAGCAAACCATTTGCTGCATGAATCCGACGACAAGCAAGGTACCGGGCTTTGGCTTTCAAGGCAGATCTTTTATCCTGCCTGCCCATCTCCGCTCTCTCAGCACGAGGAACTTTAGTATGTTTCCTGTCCGGGAACATTTCTGTCGCCCGGCCGTCTTATTTGTGAACAGTTGGCCTTTACAAACTGATCTCGGACAGGGGGAACCTATGATTCGATCACTGGACACGCACCGTTTTCTGGTTCTGATGCTTGCTATCCTTCTCATCGTTACCGTTGCCGGCGGATGCGCACGACGGAACACCGTCTCGCTGTTGAACGATGGGACGACTTCCAGTGGTAAAGTTCCGGCGAAAAGCCTGGGAACCGCTGGCACAGAATCCATGACTCCAACTGCATCGGACCAGCAGACCGTGACGGATCGCAAGATCATCTTTAACGCAAGTCTGGCTCTTGATGTTACCGAGGCGGAGAAGGCGTTCAAAAGTTGCGAGACGATCGTTGCCGGCTATAACGGTTTTGTGGCCCAGTCATCGCTCCAGAAATCGGATACGCAGATCCTGGCCACTGTCACTCTGCGTGTGCCTGCAGCGCGGGTTACCCAGCTGATGGACAGTCTTGTAAAACTTGGTACTGTCACGAGCCGGAGCAGCGGCTCGCAGGATGTCACCTCGCAGTACATCGATCTTCAGGCACGCCTCAAGGTCCTTCGCGCGGAGGAAGTGCAGCTTGTACAATTCCTGAAAAAAGCCACGACCATCAAGGACATGCTGGCAGTTCAGGAGCAGTTGCGTTCAGTGCGCACTCAGATCGAGCAGTATGAGGGCCAGCAGCGTTACCTGGACAATGCTGCTTCACTTGCCACAGTCACTGTCCAGCTCGTGCAGACGACCGAGGCCTTTGTCACTCCCCGTGGGTTTGGCTCGGCATTTGTACAGTCTCTTGCCCGGTTTGGGCACGGCCTGGCTGCTTTCTGGACGTGGCTTGGAGGTTCCGTGGTTTTCATCATTTTCTACGGGCTCCTTCTCGGAGCTGTCTTATGGATCCTTGTCCGGTTGCTCCGGCATCGCCTGCACAAAACATCAGAAAAGTCTACGCTGCAGTAAGACAAAGCAACCTGCAGATCCATGTTCCCGTACGTGCCCGACAGGGAACATGGAATTCGATCTCCGCAGGATCCAAAAGCCTCACATTCATTGAAGTATGAGGCCTTTTTTGAATATGTACAGAATCAGCAAAATGTGTATTACCACAAAAGGGAGTGTAATCGGCAGAATACTCTAGAACCTGCCAATCACGGCGAATAGTATATTGAGGATATAAAAGTCGATAAGCACCATCATGATCGGGTAATCTCCGTGCAGCGACAGGCCCGTTTTCATCCTTCCTCGCCAGATGAACATCACAGCGGTGAACAGGGCAAAAGCAAAACACAGCATGATAACTTCGGTGACGCCGCCTTTCTTAAAGATCGGTCCCAGCCACAGCAGAAAACTCGAAAGCGGACTTACTAG
>CAZEWU010000151.1:0-4144 GCA_964516155.1 uncultured Caldisericota bacterium | reverse complement strand
GAAACCGTCTGGCTCCCGCTTACAACAGAGACTCCTGCTGGTAATATCAGTTTCGCTTGTTTCGTGCTTGTCCCTGTCAGCGTCGAAATGTCGACAGGTTCAGTCCTGATGACTTTCAGTTGATCAAGAGCCGCTGATGGTCCTGTTACCATCGCAATAGCCGGCGTGCATACCGCGCTTGTCAGGGCATAGCCGCTCTTCGGGTATCCGGTTGTACTGGCAAGCAGCGGCACCGTTTTCAGAGTGCTGGAGTCCAGGATGGGCAGGACTGCTATGGCAGAATGAGGCGACAGCAACACCCCCTGCACAGTCTGACCCCGGGCATCATAAGCTGTAATATCACCTGCTATTGTCACATTTCCCTTCGACGGAGCAGCTATCTTGTCGAGAGCAACCTTGAGCACCGCTCCCTTCACCTGGCTGACCAGAGATCCCGGGCCGGAGACCTCAACAGAGGACGGCTCAACCTTGAGAGTTCCCAGAACAAGGTCAGATGAAAGAGCGCCGCTGACCTCCGGCGTCACGGGAACAGTAGCTGTCTGGAGACGCTCCAAGAGAACACTGACTTCCTTGGGGTCAACACTTTCGACTGTCACCCCGGAGAGACCGACCATCTGGACCTGAATCGACGCGATAAAGGAACCTTCGGCGCGCCCCCTGAGATCAACGGTAGGAGTCACATACGTTCCCGTTACATTCCACAGAGCATTTGTAGGACCCTGCAATGTTACTGTAACAGTCGGCAGAGACCCGGATAGAACATATCCCTGTGGAACATTGGTGGCCATGACCTGTGCAGAAACGGATTTTGTCGTATCCGGTCCACGGACGCCTGCAACATAAACCCATAGCACTATGGACAGCAACACTGAGAGGACTTTGGAATTGAAGAGGACCCCACCGAAACTACGCTTTGTCATCTTCGCCTCCGTGCGATTCATCGACTTTCCGCCTCCGGAACAGCCCAGCAAGGCTGAAACGTCGATCGCTGGCAATCGGCTTTGTCATGACAAGCAACATGCCGCGAAGCTCCAGCGGGCTGAGGTAGCGAGTCAGTTTCCCTCGTACTGCAAGCGAAATAACCCCGGTCTGTTCCGAGACAACGACGACAAGAGAATCTGTTTCCTCCGTAATGCCAATCGCCGCCCGATGTCTTGTACCAAGTCCCCGCTCCAGATCGGCACTTGCCGTCAGCGGAAAAAGACATCGCGCCGCTACGATGCGGTTATCCGCAATGATCACCCCTCCGTCATGCAACGCGCTGTTCGGATAAAAGAGCGTTGAAATCGTCTCGGCGCGCACAAGCGAGTCCAGCCGGACTCCTGTCTCAACATAGTCTTCCAGCCCTGTCTGGCGCTGAATGCAGATAAGCGCGCCGATGCGGTTCATTGAAAGATATTTCACGCTTTTCACGATCTCATCAACAGAATCTTCCCAATCGTGTGTATCCATAAACTGCGTGTACGTATCTGATGAAACAAGTCTGCTGCTTCCCAGACGCCCCAGCATACGCCGCAGCTCAGGCTGGAAAACAACTACAAGCAGCAGGGGCAGAAACGATGTCGAGAAACTGCGCAGCCAACTGAAAACGCTGTTCAGAGCCAGGAACCCCGCCTTCAGACTCAGCCACTCAACGCCAAAAACAACAACATAATAGACGAGAAGGCCCTGCGCCAGCTGAAGCGCCCTGGTATTGGAGATGAGACGCAGAATCGCATAAAACAGCAGGGACGTGAGAGCAATATCAACCACAATAACCAAAACACGTCCAAGAGTAATATTTACGAACAGTTCAGAAAGGAACTTCTGCAGGAAAACCATGTCACCTCTCAGCAATAATGATCATACGTCTCGATTCCAGTCCGAACCGCGACCCATTATAGTCTCCGAATATATTCATCGTGTTCAACCCTGCGTCGGACAATTTTGTGCACAATTCTGCAGCCGTATACATACGAAGCACTCGCTGGTATTCTTTGCGAAAATCGTGACCGATAACGGTACGCCGCGTTGTAACCGTTCCCCTTATGGCATTAAATCTTCTCCGTTCAAGGACTGTCCAGCCTTGAGCTTCGTGCCACTCCTCCGGAACAAAATGTCTTACGATATAATCACGGTTTTCAACATCAATGATAACATGGCCTCTCGGCTTTACGTGCAACGCAAAACGCTCAAGTATCCCGGCATCTTCTTTGTCACCATAATAGCCGAATGAGCTCCAGAGAGAGACAACGAGATCGGCCTGAAAGCCAAGGTCCATGACGCGGCTGTCAGAAGCAACAAACTCGGCGTTTACGCCGAGTTCAGCCGCAGAAGCCCTGCACATCTCAACGTACCCGGCGTTCATATCGATACCGGTCACGCGAAATCCGAGGCGTGCCATTTCGAGACTGTGCCTTCCGAGACCACATCCCACATCAAGAATAGAAGAACCAGGAAGAACAGGGCACAGCGTAAACAACTGTTTTACCTGGTACTTCGTTCGAGCAGGGTCAACAGTCTCCAGGAACAATCTTCTGTAAATATCATCAAAATATGCCTGTGTCCAGTCGCTCATTGATATGTACAGGTTACGATATCAAGATCAAAATGCAACACAGAAACGACTCTTTAACATAAATTCCATAACTGCCGCTTGACAGTCCTTCACGCACCGATAGCATGTTTGCATGCAGAAATGGCGGTGTATTCTCTCAGGCATCGGTGATCCCTATGACAATATGGCGACAGATGAAGCTCTTCTGGACAGCGCGTGTTGCTCCGGAACTCCCGTATTGCGAATTTACGGGTGGTCTCCCGCAACCGTTTCCATTGGATTCTCGCAGCGGGCAGCAGAGACCCTGAATTTTGAGGAATTATACCGCAAGCATCTGATGTGGGTCCGCAGACCTACAGGAGGAAGAGCCGTCCTTCACGACATGGAGGTAACCTATTCAGTTTCTGTTCCCGCCTCTCACGATCTGTATGCCATTGGACTGGAGGCATCTTATGAACGGTTGTGCCAGCCGGTTATCGCAGCACTCAACGCTCTGAAGGTCCCCGCATCGCTTGCCCCTCATGGATCAAGCGGCTTTGTTTCCGCCTCGTGTTTCACCGCTCCGGGAACTACCGACGTCCTTGTTCACCACCGCAAAATTGTCGGCTCGGCGCAGATGAGGACCCATAGCGGTTTCCTCCAGCATGGTTCTATCATTCTCAAGGGAGATCTCAACAAACTATTCGCCGTTGTCCGCACACATGGACTGGACCCTGATCGCGCTGCGGAACATGCCTCGCACCTTACGACAAGCATACAGCAGGAAACAGGACGTACAATCACATTCAGTGAAATGGCGGCAGCCCTGGTCAATGCATTTGCAGATGATGAAGACATTACGCTGCAACAAGACGTACTGACAAAAGATGAATGGCAGAAGGCCTCCTTTATCCGTCAGAAAAAGTATGCCAGCAAGGAATGGAATACTTTGAGATAAGGGGAAACATGATATAGTTTTGTGATTATATGAACAGCAATCTGAGCCGTTTGCCACTCAAGGCAGACGTAACTGAGGAGTGACAGAATGGGAAAAGAAAGCAGGATCAGACAGGAACGCAAGTCAGGATCAGCCGAGAAACCGGTAGTCAAAAAACAGGATCGGTTCCCGGTCGTTATGCGTATTATTTCTATCGTACTCATCGTTGCTTTTGCAACATGGGGAATCTTCTTTTCTATCAAGAGTTCAACGGGCACTATCGCCTACCAGGTCGGGAAAGACACGATTTCTCAAAGCGATATCACAAACCGTGTCCAGAATTATATCGATATGTACAAGCAGTATGGTCTTGATCTCACCTCGTCAGAGTATGCAAGTACCCTGAAATCAATTCGCAAGAATGTCATTGACGGTTCCATACAGCAGGAACTGTTCATCCAGTATGCTAAATCCAAGGGAGTGAAGCTTGACCAGGCCAAGCTGAAAGCGGCTGTCGACAAGGAAGTAGCAAGCGAAGTCACACAGTCGCAAACAAACTTTGGTACAGACAAGACAGCCTTTACGAATGCGGTCATTGCTCAGTACGGTTCCATGGACAAGTTCAAGGCATTTCTGCGTACCAAGATCCAGCCCTACGTCGAGAATCAGCAGTTTGCCGATGCTGTGACCCA
>CAZEWU010000150.1:0-4150 GCA_964516155.1 uncultured Caldisericota bacterium | reverse complement strand
GAGCATTCGGCTCATACCCGGAGTGTCGAGGGTTCGAATCCCCCCGCCGCCACCATATATTTGTCAGTCGCTCCATGGCTTGCGATACGGTATTGCCTCTTTCTTTCATAACGCCTGTCTGGTGCCGTTTCTATCATTCTTAACAGCGATTTTTGTTCCTGCAGACAAGCGCAATGTCTCAACTCTTTGTCATGCTCTGATAGGGACCAGTCGGCCCCCGCGGTTTCCTCACCACTCAGATTCTCTCTGCTTGGCTGTTCCCTGGTGGATGGCAGGAAGATCAGGAAAAATCCACGGAGACGGTAAACCTCCAACCGCTCACACTGCCGGTGATATTGGCCGAAACAGACTATGACTGTGAACAGGGCAGGGACAGGATGTGATTGTCTTTTCCTGATAAGGAGAAACAATATATTAAACGGAAGCAGAAAATGTCTTGTGACTGCCTGGATAAATCACTGATTGTTCTTGCCCGTGGCAGCGTCAGAGAGTTGCTTTGTCCGTTTTGACTGTCAGGATGAGATTGTGGTCTATGCAGGTGGAGAATGAATGTGGAATCGATGAGTTATGTCAAATTCAGAGATGTATGCAAGTATTACGGTACGGGGAATCAACGGGTTACCGCATCCGATCACGTGAACTTTACGATCGAAGAAGGTGAGTTCTGTGCCATCGTTGGTCCAAGCGGTGCAGGGAAGACGACGGTCCTGAATATGCTTGGCGGCATAGATTCCTGTGACATTGGCAAGATCATCCTTGACGGCAACGAGATCAATGGAATGAACGAACGCAGGCTTACGGATTATCGGAGATACGACGTGGGTTTTGTGTTTCAGTTTTACAACCTCGTGCAGAATCTGACTGCTCTTGAGAACGTAGAACTGGCATCAGAGATCTGCAAAGATCCGCTTGATCCAGAGGAAACCCTTGTCTCGGTGGGCCTTGGAGAACGGATGAACAATTTTCCGGCGCAGCTCTCAGGTGGTGAGCAACAAAGAGTCTCCATTGCCCGCGCACTCGCAAAGAACCCAAAAATACTGCTCTGCGATGAACCAACGGGCGCGCTGGACTATACAACGGGCAAAACAATACTCAAATTGCTCCAGGACTGTTGTCGGACAACAGGCAAGATGGTGATTCTGGTCACTCACAATCAGGCGATAACCGCCATGGCCGATCGCGTTATCCACATCAGGAATGGTCGCGTTTCAAAGGTAGAACAGAACGCCGTACCGAAACCGGTAGAAGAACTCGAATGGTAATGGGCAAGACATACTACACCAGTATCCGCCGTGAAATCAGGAAGAGCACCGGCGGATTTGTTGCTATTGTGGCCATCATCACGCTTGGCGTCGGTTTTCTTGTCGGTGTTTTCTCCGCTACGCCGGACATGAAGTACACGATGAACAGGTACTATAACGAGAACCGGACGGCTGATATCGACGTCAAGAGTACCATGGGACTGACAAACAATGATTTGTCCGCCATTACCGCCCTGGACAATGTCGATCATGTGATGCCCGCTTTTGTGACCGACACGCTTGTCACCACAAGTGATAAGCAGACGCTGGTTTCAAGGATCTATGGACTGCCTCTTGACCAGAATGACAGCAGTGACTTCATTAACCGCCTTACTCTCATAAAAGGAAGGATGCCCCGGAGTGACAGCGAGTGCGTTATTCAGAAGCCGGCGGGATATCTGTCTGATATTCCCATCGGTACGATTTTGACCGTGTCCGGCCAGAACGCAGATGACAAGAACGTTGGAGATATCTACAGGACGACGGTCTACATGGTTGTCGGCATCGTAACAAACCCCACGTATTTCTCTGTTAACAGGGAGCCCAGTACCGTTGGAAACGGCAGGCTTGGTGCGATCCTCTATGTCAACAAAAGCTGCTACGCGCTCAGCACGTATACCGATTTCTATATCACCGTGCGGGGCTCGGCGGAGCTGGATGCTTTCTCGGACGGATACAAGAAGGATATCGCGGATGTTGTTACGACGATCAAGGCTGCATCAGAAGAACGAATAATACTGCGATACAACGATATCGTTGGTGAAGCAACCAGAAAACTCAACAAGGCGAAATCCGGGTATGCCGATACCAGGGCAAAGGTCAACGCCGAACTTGCCGGAGCGTTGCAGAAACTTAAGGATGGCAGAGCGGAGATAAAGGGCAATGAAGCGAAGCTGGCCGGTGCCGGACAGAAGTTGGCTGACGGCGCGAGGACTATTGCAGCTGCGAGAAGGACCCTTGCCGGCAGCAAAGCGCAGCTTGACGCAGCAAAAGAGGGTGTGGAGCAGGCTAAAGCTGCACTTGCGGCAGGGGCGACGCTGCCGGCGGAGGCATTGGCGAAGATAGCCGCTTATGACGCAGGCGTTGCCAGATACAACAGCGGCACGGGGCTTCTTGACCGGCAGGAAACAGAACTGCGAGCAAGTCGTGCCGAGATCTTCGACGGCGAGGCGAAACTTGCCAAAGCGAAGGAGGAGCTTGCCGATGGCGAGGCAACGTACAAAAGAGCCAGATTTCAGGCCGGCCGGAAGTTCACAGAAGCAGATCAGAAGATCGCTGACGCGGAGAAGAATATTGCCTCCATTGAGAAGCCGAAATGGTACGTGCTTGACCGCAATTCCAACGTAAGCTATGCAACCTACAAAGTGGATGTTCAGAAGGTCACGGACGTGGCAAGAGTGTTCCCGATCTTCTTCTTTCTCGTCGCCGCTCTTGTCTCGCTGACCACCATGACGAGGATGGTAGAGGAAGACAGGCCGCTCATCGGTACGTTGAAAGCACTTGGCTACAGCAGCGGTGCCATCACGTACAGATATCTTGTCTACTGCGGACTGGCAACGGTGATCGGCTGCGTTGTCGGCGTTCTTGGTGGATTCAGATTGCTTCCCAGCGTTATCAACAGAGCATACGCGACGCTCTACGATCTTCCTCCGCTCATGACGCGTTTCAACCCAGTTCTTGCAGCTGTTTCCTGCCTGCTTGAGATTCCGTGTACTATTGGCGCAACGCTGGCCGTATGTCGCCGGACGCTCAAAGAGAAGCCGGCCCTCCTGGTGCTGCCACGTGTTCCGAAGGCAGGACAGCGCATCCTTCTGGAGAAGATCGGATTCCTGTGGAAACGACTGCCTTTCTCCTATAAAGCGACCGCGAGGAATGTGTTCCGCTACAAAAGGCATCTGTTCATGACCGTCATCGGGATTGCCGGGTGCACAGCATTGATTCTTACAGGACTTGGGCTTAAGGACTCCATGAGCAACGTTGCGAATACGCAGTTCAAGGACATTCTGCTCTATGATCTGAAGATCGAGACGACCAGGGACGCGTCATCCAGCCGCACTCTGAACAACCTTCTTGCTGGTGAGAATCATCTCCTGCTGTACAGCGAAACGGGAACAATGAAGAACGGTGCTGCGACAGTCAGCACGACCGTCTATGTTCCGAAGACGGCGGCAGCGCTTGGCGAGTTCATCCATCTGCAGAATCGAACAAGCGGTGAACCCATCGCATTTACCAATGCGTCTGTGGTAATCACGGGGAAGATGGCGGACGTCCTCGGCATCAGGGTCGGCGACGTCGTTGTTCTCGAAAACGCCAGGGACCAGCAAGGCAGATTCACGGTCACCGGCCTTACCGAGAATTATCTGGGTTCATACGCCTACATCAATGCAGCCGCGTATCGGAAAGCATACGGAGATTTCGGAAACAACACGATCCTTGTGAAATCCGGTATAACAGACACCAGAGCACAAGATCGAATGATCACCGATCTTCTTCAGTCGAATCTCGTCTCAACCGCAGAGTTCAATGCACAGACAAAGACATCCTACGACAACCTTCTCCGCAGCATGAATTACATTGTACTTATCCTGATCGCGGCTGCCGGCAGCCTGGCTGTCACTGTGCTGTACAACCTGACGAACATCAATATCGAAGAGCGCACCAAAGAGCTGGCGACCTTGCGCGTTCTGGGCTATCGCCACGGCGAGGTCGCGAACTATGTTTTCAGAGAGACCGCCATCCTCAGCGTCCTCGGGGTGGCAGCCGGGCTTGTGCTTGGAGTAGCGCTTCACCGTTATGTGGTCGTCAGTGCAGAAACGACGGATCTTGTGTTAAGCAGGGCTATTTCCCCG
>CAZEWU010000149.1:0-4194 GCA_964516155.1 uncultured Caldisericota bacterium | reverse complement strand
TAGTCACCATACGACAGGGAGTCTATGAGCCCGGTGTTCTTCTTGCCGGTGTTCCCCACCCAAAGCACGATGGGAATCTTCCCGGCATTGCCTCCCTGAGTCATCTCCACACTCGTCATGAGGATGATGTTCCCTGTCACCTTGATCGTGTGAGCATCCAGTTTCTCCATAGAAGCGATCTCGATCTTCTCAGGCCATGGGCTTGACACATCTCTTCTGGGGGCTTTTGTTGGATTGTTCGTCAGATCCAATAGCAGTTTGGAACTCACAAAGGGCGAATAGACTTGTTTTATCTCCTGCGAAGCGACTTCATCCGGAACGGACAATGAGACTTCCTTCAGCTTGGAGCCGAAGTTCTCGACAAGAGCAGTTACCTCTTTCTTCTCGGCTTTCGTGATGGTCTTTGGATCCATGAAATTCCAGAAGAAGAGCCCTGCGACGAAAATAACGACAACGAGCAGAACAATCCCCGCAGCAACGAGAAATCTCTTGTTCACTCTGCATCCCCTCAACACACGCTTCGTACCTACTTCCACAGATCGACCTTGCCGTCAGAGAAGATGACATAGAATCCTTTGTCAACAAACTGCAGCACAAACAGACCATCCTTGCCTTCTTCGGATGGGTACCACACAACCCTGGAAATGCGCCTGTTCCACAGTTCTTTGCCGGTAACCGGGTCAAGAGCTGCCACAAGCCCACCGCCATCCTGAACATACAGGACGTTTTTTGCCGTTGTCAGGATCATGTCGGGATTCAGATCGATCATCTTCCCATAATCCATCGTATTCACCATATCACCCACCAACCCGGTTCTGTATGATGCGAACTGCCGTTGCCAGATTTCCTTGCCGGTGGCAAGGTCGAGAGCTGTGAGCGCTCCCCTGCTGCCTTGAAGGTAGACGTGCTTACCGTCGACAGCAAAGGAAGTAATCGGCCATTTTTCGGGCGTCGTCTCAACGAGTATTGTCTCAACCTCGCGTGTCCAGAGCCGTTTTGCTGAACGTGATGTCCAGCCGATTTGCCATACGTCAAGCCAGTCATCGGCGTACGCAGCGCTGCGAATGAAGACGAGTGTGCTGCCTTGCTTGACGAGGTTTGCAGCCTCACCGTCAACGCTCTCTTTCCACAGCATCTTGTTCGTATTAAGGTCAAAAGCGACGAGAGAGGATTTCTGAGCAGGATACTTCGATCCGGCCGACATCGAGGTAGAACCGTCAAGCTCCGGGATACTCGCATACAACGTTTCACCATCGCACAGCAACTGCCCGCTGTTGGCAGACAGGGTAAGAGCAGGCCAGTCGATACGCCCCAGTGTTTTTCCGGTAGCGGCGTCGAAGATCCAGATGCCTTGCTGACCCTTTTCTTCGACTACTGAATCTGAGTAGACATAGCGGACTTCTTCCCCAAGAACGTAGAGCCTGTCTGCCAGATGGGTCTGCGTGTTTATGCGCATGGAAATACCGCTTAGTGCCAGGAAAGGGAACGGCGAAGCAGCGCTTGCCGGGTTCTTCCAGACAGTCGCTCCGGTTGTCCTCTCCAGGCACGTCAGCGTGCTGTGATTAAGAAAGAATAGATGCTTTCCATCGGATACCAGCGGCTCTGCATAAAAGCCGTCGTTGATGTTCACCGACCAGAGTTTTTTGCCTGTTGCCTGTTCCCACGCTGTCATCTGTATGTAGTGATAGGTCGCATCATTAGAAAAAGTGTACAGTGTCCCATCCAGGAATTGCGGCATGCCAAGACAGTTGGGATTGCTCAGATACAGTTTCTGTCCGGTAAGGTATGACGCAGCAATGCCGGCGGGCGCGGCAAGAATTCCATCAACGCCGGCAGAAGTACTGTTGACGGTTCCCGTCGCTGCACCATTCCGGCATCCTGCCATGGTCGTAGCAAGCAGCATCAGAACGAGCAGCGCTGTAATTGGATACAAGCTCTTTCGCGATCGCATGTGCTGGATTCTCATCATGTCCGCCTATTTCCAGAGATCGACTCTTCCGTTATCGAAGAGAACAAGGAACCCTTTATCGACGGGTCTCACTATGAACCAGTTGTGATAGAACATCTGACCGAATATCACCGTGGAGATACGTTTACTCCAGAGTTTTCTTCCGCTGGCGGGGTCGAGGCCGACTAACAGGCCGCCTCCATCCTGAACATAGAGAAGGCCCCGTGTCATCGTCAGCGTCATGAGGGGGTATAGGTCACGCGACTTGGCAGGGTTGTCTATTTCCCCTGTCTTGTACGGCGAGAACTGCCGTCTCCAGGCTTCCTTGCCGGTATCGATATCAAAAGCAATGAGCTTCCCGTCTCCGCACGGGAAGTAAACATGACTACCGTCGGTGGTGAAGCTGTTCCATTGTCCTGCCGTTGAATCGTGGGTCCAGAGTCGTTTCACAAGATTCGATGACGTACCGATCCGCCACACGTCGATCCACTCGGAGTTGCGCAGGAAGATCAGTCTGTTGCCTCGTTTCACGAGTTGCGAGCACTCGCCATCGACGCTCTTTTTCCACAACAGTTTTTTCGTCCAGAGGTCAAAAGCCATCAGGCTGGATTTCTGAGCTGGGGGTTCGGATTCTGTGGATTCGGGGACGCCGGCATAGAGCATGTTGCCATCGCACAGAAGCTCTCCGCTGTGACCAGAGGACGAAAACGTGAGCGTGGGCAGATCAAGACGGCTCAGCAATTTGCCGGCGTTTGCATCCAGAATCCAGATACCGGGGTTCCGTACCTTCTGCGCTATTGCCTGCTTGTTGAACGGTGTGATCCACTTGCCCTCGTACTGTATCTGAGGAGGAATGGATTCATATTCCCAGCCAATGACGCAGAGCATATCCGCTGTATGAGTTTTCTCATTAATGTGCACAGTGATATTGCGATTGGCTCCAAAAAGGAAAGGAGATGCCGTGTACGGGACGCCTTTCCAGACTGCAGCCCCCGTCCTCTTGTCCAGGCAACTGAGAACTCCCTGGTCATAGAAAAAGACGTGTTTTCCATCTGAGACAGGAGGTATAGACCCATCTTGCATGCCAAGCGACCAGAGCTTCTTTCCGGTTCCCTGGTCCCACGCCTGCATCAGCACTCCACTCCGGCCATCGTAGTAATCCGAAAACGTGTACAGAATGCCGTCCAGGAACGTTGCACTGCCATCTTCACTGTTGATATTCACAGTAGAGTACATGGTCCTGATTCTGGAAGGCATTTTCAAGAGACCATCCACATCAACGAAGTTCCTGTTGAGTACGCCTGCCGTTGTACTGTCAGACGCCGATGCAGTCCGACCTTCAATGCCGCCGAAGGAACCTGCTGCGACCGTACCGAGCAGTACCAGTGTGAGCAGCCCTGCGATGACCAGTGTATACTTCGATGATTGTCTGTTCATGCCTCTTCCTCCGCTACGGCGCATATATCATTATTACCGCCTGAGCAACCGCATTCCACTGGATGTCCAGTCCGAGCGCTTCAGCAACGAACCGGAGAGGAAGGAAGACCCGGTTATTGATGATAATCGGCATGACTTTCGGATTTGCAGGATCAATAGCAACCGCTTTGTCATTGATGTGGCCGATATTACCCCCGACGGCAACGCCCACAGATCGTTTGCCAAGGAACACACTTATCGTCTTTGCAGACGGGTTCCAGACGACCCTGCCACCAAGTGCCTCGATCAGGGCGCGGAGAGGAACGAGCGTGCGTGAGTTCATGATGATGAGTGCTGCTTCCAGGAGTATTGTTTTCCCATCCACATGCATTGTCGTGCTGCCAACCTTCAGTTGAATGATCTTTTTTGGAGAAGAGACGGCCTGATACCGAAAGATGCCGTCATCAGTCGCGGCGTACAGAACGCCAGCCGTCAGCCGATCAGCGGCCAGCTCTGCCACATACTTTGACGAAAGGCCCGTACTCATGGCACTCCACGTTACTCCGGCATCCACTGAGCGAAACATACCGACGCTGGTACCAGCATACACCATGCCATTCGTATGCGGATCGACGACAAGAGCCTGCACCTCCCCATAGGAGGGAACAATGCTTTTAACCGCCCACGTAGTTCCGCCATCCGTGGAGCGGCAGACGGAACCATGCATGGTACCGGCATACAAATTGGCGGGCACGACCGGATCAATGGCAAACGACTCAACATCCTCATTTGTGACACCCACATTCATCGCGTTCCAATGATCACCCGCA
>CAZEWU010000148.1:0-4219 GCA_964516155.1 uncultured Caldisericota bacterium | reverse complement strand
AACGGCAGACGCGTCTTCGCAAAGGGTGCGAACTGGATACCGGCCGACAGTATCCTGAGCTGGATACGGCCCGATGACTACGGCCGGCTGCTTCATATGGCGCGGGACGCGAATATGAACATGCTGAGAGTCTGGGGCGGCGGGATCTACGAAGATGAGCGATTCTATGACCTGTGCGATGAACTGGGGATCATGGTATGGCAGGACTTCATGTTTGCCTGTGCTGAATATCCTGACCATCTCGAATGGTTCCGGCGGCTGAGTGACAGGGAGGTACGGGAGACGGTCCGAAACCTGCGCTCTCATGCAAGTATCGTCCTGTGGTGCGGAAACAACGAGAACAACTTTGGATTCGACGAATGGCCCATGATGGGACACAAGGTGAACGGCGAATATCTGGGCAACAGACTGTACCTGCAGGATTTTCCCATGATATGCGCCCAGGAGGATCCTTCACGGCCGTACTGGCCTTCAAGTCCGTATGGTGGAGACAGGTCAAACTCCGCCGCATGCGGCGACCGTCATGTCTGGAATGTCTGGTCGGGCTGGGCGGATTACAGGAGCTATGCTGACGAAGACGGCAGGTTCATCAGTGAATTCGGGTTCCAGTCCGCGCCCAGTGCGAAGACGATCGACTTCTTTGCTGCGAAGAAAGAGCAGGATATCCTTGGCCCTGTCGTGTTGAGCCACAACAAGAAGGTAGAGGGGCAGGAACGGATCCTCCATTTCATCAATGCTCACTTCGGCCTGACGACGGATTTCGGTGCGTTTACCTATCTCTCGCAGCTCGATCAGGCGGAAGCCATCAAGTTCGGCGTGGAACACTGGCGGGCGAGGAAGTACAGGACGGCCGGCACGCTGTACTGGCAATTCAACGACAGCTGGCCCGTGTTCAGCTGGTCATCGGTCGACTACTTCAAGAGACCGAAGGCCCTGTATTACTATACGAGGAGATTTTACGCGGATATCCTGCCCGTTATATGTTACGAACCTTCGGACAAGACCGTCAGCGTCATGGTCGTGAACGATCGCTATGAAGACACGGCCGCGGCCGTGCTGCTGGAGGCCTGGGATACCGGAGGAACCAAGATCTGGGAGAAGAAGATCGAAGGGCTCCGGCTTCCGGGTGACGCCGTCTCTGCAGTCGATATCATAAACATGGACGAGATTTCTGCAGGGGCGTTCACAGACGTTGTGATGCATGCCGCGGTCCTGTGTGGCGAACGGCGTTACGACAACTATGCCCGCTTCGGCGAGTTCAGGGAGATGCATCTTATGGACCCCGGGCTGTCGTACAGCAGAGAAGGCGACGATCTGGTCGTCCGGTGCACGAGGCCGGCGTTCGGTATTCATATCACGACCGAAGACGAGTTTCTCCTTTCGGATGATTTCGTTACGCTGGTTCCATTGGTCGTCGCACGCGTGAAATGTCCCCAGGGCAGGATTCATATGACGAGCCTGTACGATTACCTGAACAGGACCTGGCGGAACGGGTCCGCCGGGACGGACGCTGACGCACAGAAGCGAAAACGGTTTCAAAACAAAGATGGCTGAGAGGAGGATGAGACGATATGGTGACCTTTGCAGAGGATTTCAAGTTTGGCGTAGCGACATCGGCTTATCAGGTTGAGGGCGCAGTTGCAGAAGACGGCAGAACGCCCTCCATCTGGGATACGTTCTGCACAGTGCCCGGCAAGGTCTACGGGGGACAATCCGGCGACATTGCCTGCGATCACTATCACCGGTACAGAGAGGATGTCCGGATCATGAAGGAGATAGGCGTCAATTCTTACAGGTTCTCCATTTCGTGGCCGAGGATATTCCCGGCGTATCAGACCTACAATCCGAAGGGCATGGAGTTTTACAGAAAGCTGATCCACGAACTGCAGGATAATGGGATCGATCCCGTCGTCACGCTGTATCACTGGGATCTTCCAGAGTGGGCCTGCGAACGGGGAGGGTGGCTGAACAGGGAGTCCGTCACGTGGTTCAGGGAATACGCTGCGAAAGTATTCGAGGAGCTCGGCGGTTCCGTAAAGTTCTGGATCACTCACAATGAACCGTACTGCGCATCTATTCTCGGGTACGGCACAGGGGTTCACGCACCCGGCCACAGGAATATGCGGGAAGCTCTGATCGCGGCACATCATATCCTGCTGTCGCATGGTGCCGCTGTCCAGGCGTTCAGAGAGTGCGGCCACGGGGACGGCAAAATAGGGATAACACTGAACCTGACGCCGGCGGTCCCTGCATCGGATGCCGTGGAAGATGTAGAAGCAACTTCCAGATTGGACGGATTGGCCAACAGATGGTTCCTGGATCCCGTTTTCAGATCTTCGTATCCTGAGGACATGAAAGAGATCTTCGGCAAGCTCGTGGGCGATCTTGACTTTATCAGGGACGGCGACCTGCAGACGATATCAGTCAGGAATGACTTTCTGGGAGTCAACTATTACACGCGTTCACTGGTCAGGTCTGTTCAGAATGGGATACTGAATGAGGAAGAGGTCCCGGCGGCGGGCCCCGGTGATGTTACGGCCATGGGCTGGCGGATCTGTCCGCAGGCCCTGTACGATCTTATATTCAGACTGCGGAAAGAATACACGCAGCTGCCTGTCTACATTACGGAAAATGGCGCTGCATTTGACGACATCCTGACCAGCGACAAGCGTGTCCACGATACCGAGCGCATCGACTATATCAAGGCGCATCTCACCAAGATCGCCGAAGCGAATGCGCACGGAGCGGGTATCCAGGGTTACTTCCTCTGGTCGCTGCTTGATAATTTTGAATGGGCCTGTGGGTACTCCAGAAAATTCGGGATCGTCTGCGTCGATTTCAGGACGCTGGAACGGTATCCCAAAGACAGTGCGTCCTGGTACAGAGATGTTATCCGGAACAGGGCCATTGAGTAAGGTGCGGCTTGCGACGCCGGACGTCCTGAATGCCGGGCCTGTGAGGGTGGGAGGAAGAACATGCTGAAACCGGTTCTTTGCGGGGGAGAGATCCTTCTTGATTTTCTTTCACGGGACGCGGGCAAAGGACTTGCCGGTACGACGATCTTTGAAAAGAGACCGGGGGGTTCCATCTTCAATGTCGCGGTCGGTCTCAGGAGACTGGGGGTCCCTGCTTCTCTGCTCACGAAACTTGGAGGAGACGAGTTTGGCCGGCAGCTTATGGACGTCGTCACGGAAGAAAACATCGGGACCGAATGTCTGGAAAAAGATCCCCGGTTGAAGACCACGCTCGCGTTCGTGGCGCTGAACGAGGAGGGAAAGCCCGAGTTCAGATTCTACCGGGATCATGCAGCTGATACCAGGCTGACTTCCGCCGAAACAGAGCATATCGACCCCCGGGCGTACTCGCTGTACCATTTCGGCTCGATCGCGCTCCTTGAGGAACCTGCCTCGGACGCATACCTGAAGCTGCTCACCAGGTTTCATGAGGCGGAGGTCCTCACGTCCTTTGATCCTAACGTCCGGTCATCTCTTATCAGCAACAGGGATACGTTCCTGCAGATGTTTGACCGGATCTGCGGCATGGTCGACATCATCAAAATGAGTGACGAAGACCTGAAGTATGTGACCGGCATGTCTGATGTAAGCAAAGGTCTGAGGAAGATACCGGGCAGGGCGGACGCTCTTACGTTCGTTACTCTTGGCAGGGACGGAGCCATCGTTTCCTATAGGGGAGAATCCCGGCATGTCCCGACGTTCAGCAGCGTCAGTGTCATGGATACGACCGGCTGCGGAGACGCGTTCATGGCGGCCGTCACAGCCGGTCTCCTGACCAGGGGTGGTCTTGCAGGTCTCTCAATGTCTGGACTGATGAAGATCGTGACGTTTGCCAACGCTGCTGCGACGATCGTCGGCACGCGCTACGGGGCATCCACCGCCATGCCGCGTCGTGAAGAGGTCAGAGCGTTCCTTAGTTCTCATCCGGACGTGAACTCAGAGGATGGCACGTCAGAGAAAGCATAAGGAGCCGGTGGATCCGGGACTCCGGTCGGAGCGGCAGCGACGAAGATGGCCGTCGGGCATGGGATGGAGCAGCGGGGTGGTTGTAGCACATGTAAGCGGCAAGACAGAACGCGCGCGTTGGTCCGAGCGTCCAGGCGGAAGAGCTGAATCACATCAAAGAAGAGGATGGCAAGGGGAGGTCTTGGTATGATAAAAAGAAGCCAGGTGAAGAAGTTTCAGGAACGGACGGCTGCAATGCT
>CAZEWU010000147.1:0-4278 GCA_964516155.1 uncultured Caldisericota bacterium | reverse complement strand
GCCATAGTAATGGGTCTGGAAAAGTTCAAGACCGCTGCTCTCAAAGAGGGGATTCTGCTTTACGTCAATGCGGGGGGCGTCAGCATGTGCAGCAACCAGATTGATGCCGCCGGCCAGTTTATTCTTGCCCAGATGGACAAGGACGGCATTCTTCTCCCTGTTGACAAAAATCAGCTTTCCTCCCTTGGGAAGAGGCTTGGAAGACAGGGCATCGGCAAGTTTGTAACCGTGTTTCTGAGCAAGAGCGCTTGCGCTGCTCACGAATTCACGCTCTGTCTTTGCATCACCAAGCACTGACATATACTCTTTTGCAAACCGATCAACAGTCTCGTCATTCATAGAGTTCCAGGCTGAAGTCTTGTTCAGCCCGATTACTGTAGACTTTTCCACTCTTCACCTCCGCAGGATTGATATGATATTGTTCAGCATACCTTGATTTTCAGTCGAAATCAAATAGCATGCTAATTTAGAAGAAGGGGGAAGGAATGCAGTGGAACTGAGAGGAGATTTACAGAGTTTTCCGTTGGCGCAGCTTATCCAGACCCTTGATGGGTCTCAGCGAACTGGAAAACTAAACATAGAAGGGCATCTTGGAAATTTTGCCGTCTTTTTTCAGAACGGGAAAGTGATCCATGCGCAATCACCATACAGCAACGGGCTGCCGGCCTTTTTTGATGTCTTCCTGGAGCATGAAGGGACCTTCAGCTTCATTTCCAGCGTGACCATGCCGCCGAAGACGATCACTCAGGGGAATGCCAGCCTGCTCATACGGGCCACAGAGCTGATAACTGCGTATGAGCACGACAGCCTCAAGGTTTCTCCTGAAGTTCAGCTTCAGCTGGAGCATACGCCGTCGGCTGTTCCGATCTCATTGACAGAGGATGAATTCAAGTTGCTCCAAGCCGCCATTGAGCCGGTCGTGTTCGGTAAAGTCCTCAGGGATATGGAGTTTGGTTTCTTCCGGACATGGATAGCTCTCAAAGGACTGGCGAACAAAAAAATGATCACGCTCTCGAAAACGGAGGCATAGATGGAAGGTCAACTGTCAGCGCTCGTCATTACCAAAGAGGACATTGATTCCATTAACGAACTGCTCTCACAATACCTTGTGGATTCACAGGCAAAAGACATCATCCTCCTCAACAAAAGTGGTGAACTCCTTGCCAAGAGCGGTACGGTAACGCAGGAATCAGCCATAGCGGTTTCGGCCCTGGCTGCAGGCGTCTTTTCAGCGACCAATGAACTGGCTAAACTTCTGGGGGAGCGCGAATTCACTCTGACATTTCACCAGGGAACGGAAACAAACATCCATATCTCGCTTGTCGATCCTCTTATCCTGCTGGCAGTCATCTTCGACAACAAAGCGCCTATCGGCGCCATCAGATTCTGGGCCAAAAAGATCTCGACGTCGATCAAACCGGTACTGGCAAAGATGGCGGCGACTCCCAGGCAGGAACCGTCCCAGGATCTTCGAAACGGTCTGAAAAACGAGATCGATAACCTCTTTTAGCCCCGGTCTGATATGTCTCTGATTGATTTTTCCAAATCTGAAATCACGTTCAAGATTGTCTATTACGGTCCGGCAATGAGTGGTAAAACTACCAATCTGAACTGGATCTACAGAGCTATGCCCGAAAAGGTCAAGGGACAATTCACTTCTATTGCAACAGAGACGGAACGGACGCTTTTTTTTGACTTCCTGCCGGTCGAGCTTGGCACGGTCAAGAATTTCAAGATCCGGCTGAGCCTGTACACAGTACCGGGTCAGGAATTATACAAGCTCACGCGAAAATCCGTGTTGAAATCGGTGGACGGCATTGTTTTCGTAGCTGATTCCAGCAGCAACCGGCGTGAAGACAATATCAGCAACCTTGAAGATATGTTCCAGAATCTGGAAGACTACGGATTGCCGGATACGCCCGTCATCTATCAGCTCAACAAGCGCGATCTCCTTGACACAATGCCTGTCAGCAGTATGCTTGCCGATCTGCACCTTGCTGGCAAGACAGTTTTTCTCGGCATGGCCAATACCGGCATTTCCGTGATGGATTGTCTGAAAGGCATTACGCATAGAGTCGTTGAGAAGATCTGAACTTCCTCAGGCTCCGCCCGTTTCATCCATATCCTGCGTCCACCCGTGTACCAGACCGGAGGCATCCCAGGCGTTCATCACATGGTCGTATTCTGTGTCCGTTAATTTGCGCCAGATGCCGAGATCGTGGTTGTTCACAGCCTGGTAGGCCGGAAAATACTGTGTCATAATGCTGACATAGGTTTGACTCGACAACCTGCACCGTACAAACCTGAAAATATCTCTGGCCATCTGCGTGTGGCGGGGCAGAATAAGG
Organism: uncultured Caldisericota bacterium; assembly: GCA_964516155.1. Taxonomy (GTDB): domain Bacteria; phylum Caldisericota; class Caldisericia; order Cryosericales; family Cryosericaceae; genus Cryosericum. Next base: position 1,930 of record CAZEWU010000147.1, on the reverse strand, counting down.
TACCGCACGATAAGACCCCGGGGGATATATCGACCAGATGCATCCACCGTGATATCACCAACCTGACGATGCATCTCAACAAGAGCCTGTCGGGCCGTTTCCACGTAATCTGATGCTCCCGACAACTTTGAAGCGGCGGCCGGGTCTGTATAACGCAGGTCTCCAAGATAAACGTCAACGATGCCGTCGAGAAAAGCGAGAGTAGAAAGCGCATCGTAGCTGCTCGTGTTGTAAACCAGGGGAATGTGCAGACCGCGTGTCCGCGCTGCATAAACAGCAGCGAGAAGCTGGGGAACCTGATGAGACGGCGTCACGAAATTGATGTTGTGAGCGCCTTTTCCCTGCAATTCGAGCAATGCATCGGCAAATTGCGCAATGGTCAGAACATTTCCATGCTGCATCTGACTGAGCGGGTAATTCTGGCAGTAACAGCAATGAAGATTGCAGCCGCTGAAAAAAACAGCTCCCGACCCTCGCGTTCCACTGACGGGAGGCTCTTCTCCGCGGTGGAGATTCCACACGAAGATCTTCGGTCTGAGCGCAGCTCCACAGGGACCTTCCTGCCCGCTGAGGCGTCTTGCACCACATCGACGGGGACAAAGGTCACAGTGTTCGAGATGGCGATACGCTTCGCGGATACGTCTGCGAAATTCCGCATCCGGTATCTGGAGATAGGAACCATCCCTGTTCGCTATGACATCCGTCATGAGTTCTCCTGATCCTGTTCCGTGTTCCAGGTCTTCACCTCGTCTGCCAGTCTCTGGACGATCTCCAGCGACTGACCTGCGAATGCTTCCCGGTCCGTTGCTTTCTGCTTCGGACCTGCCGCTACCGGGACAAGGCCATAATTGGCATTGGAAGGCTGAAAATCTTCCCGTTCCCGGGTGATATGTTCCACGAGTAGCCCCGTCATGGTCGCAGGTGGAAATTCGACAGGCGCATGGCCCAGAAGAAACGCAGCAGCGTTAAGCGCTGCGACATGTCCAATGGCGGTGGACTCGATATATCCATCGACCCCGCAGAGCTGACCGGCGATCATGATCCCCGGAAACGCACAGAGTTCAAGAGAGGAAGAGAGGACTGCCGGTCCCCGCAGGAACGCGTTGCGATGGACAAGTCCGTAGCGGACATACTCTGCAGCTTGCAGCCCGGGAACCATGCCGAAAACGCGCCGTTGCTCCTCGATAGCCAGGGATGTCTGGAACCCGACCAGTCCCAGTACCGTTCCTTCCTTATTTTCCCGGCGCAGTTGGATCACGGCAAAACAATCCTGGGGACGGCCTTGAAGACCAACCGGACGCATGGGACCGTACCGGAGCGCGTCATCGCCTCGCCGGGCGATTTCCTCGACAGGCAAACATGCTTCAAAATACTTCTGTTCATCAGGTGTCTCGGGAAGGTGCTGACGCGCCGACTGAAGTTCATGCACAAAAGCGTAGTACTCGTCTCGCGTCAGCGGACAGTTGATGTAATCATCCTGCATACCGCCGCGTGAACCAGCAAAAGCATGTGCCATGTCAACAGAATGAGCCCAGACCGACGGGGCGACTGCATCATAAAAAAAGAGATTGTTCTGGCCAAGGCGTTCTTGAAGTTCAAGCAGCAGCGCTGGACTCGTGAGCGGTCCGGTAGCCAGAATCGTCGGGGCTGTATTGTCCAGATGAACATACTCCTCCCGCCGCACCGTGATGCGTCGGCAAGCCATTATCATCCTAGTCATGCAGGAGCTGAATTGTTTCTTGTCGACGGCAAAAGCTTTTCCAGCGGGAACACGGCTGGTATCGGCACAGGACATGACTGCTGAACCGAGCAGGCGCAGTTCAGCTTTGAGAAGTCCGCGAGCATCGTGCAACGCATCCGAACCCAGAGAGTTGCTGCAGACAAGTTCGGCGAAATCGCCTGTCTGGTGAACATCGGTCTGCCGCAACGG
>CAZEWU010000146.1:0-4315 GCA_964516155.1 uncultured Caldisericota bacterium | reverse complement strand
GTCACGGCTTCATGATGGGCCCCATCGTCGGCAAACTGCTGGCCGAAGAGATCGCGGACGGCACACCCAGTATCAACATCGACCACTACAACTTCCGCCGTTTTGCCCGCGGCGAACTGCTGACCGAGAAAGCCGTCATCGGATAGCACCGGGCTGTACAGAAGGAGCGGAGTGCTGTCGTTCACGACACCCCGCTCTGCTTCACCAACTACGAGAACAGGAGACAACTCATGAAGAAGAACATCCTCGTCCTGACCGGCAGCCCCCGGAAAGGCGGAAACAGCGACATGATGGCGGACGCGTTCATCCGCGGAGCCACGGCGCAGGGACACACGGTCACAAAATTCGAAACCGCCATGAAGAGCATCAGCGGCTGCCGTGCCTGCGACACATGCTGGAGCACAGAGACCGCGTGCTCATTCCATGACGGGTTTACAGAGCTGGAGCCGTTGCTGGAACAGGCCGACGTCGTCGTTCTTGCAACGCCTCTGTACTGGTTCAGCCTGCCGGCGCAGCTGAAAGCCGCTATCGACCGGTTGTACGCTTACGGCAGCAAAGCCTGCAGAAGGCCGCTGAAGGCTACCGAGACCGCGCTGCTTGCATGCGGCGAAGGCAGGGCACGGGATTTCGACGGCGCCGTTGAGACCTACAAAGGCATCGCAGATTACCTGAGGTGGCAGATCCGGGGCATTATCACCGTTCCAGCCGTGTCGGCGAAAGGAGACATCGTCCGGACCGATGCCCTGACACGGGCGGAGAAGCTGGGCGCCGAGATCTGACGGATCGCACCGTCGCTCCGGCCAGATCCTGCACAGAACAGTGGAACAAGGCAGCACCCGCGAAGGTCCGGGACAGCGAGCGATGTTAGCTCCGGTCTCCCGGAGAGATGGAGGAGATGATGGCGGAAAACATAGCTTTTCGCGGCTGGCCTCACTGCCAGCGGCTGACGAACGGGATCGCAGAAGTCATTGTTACAACCGACGTAGGACCGCGCGTCGTACGGTATGGATTTGTCGGCCGGGAGAATGTGCTGTGCGAGGTGCACGCAGAAGATGGACTTACCGGCGGCAGCGCATGGCACACTTTCGGAGGGCACCGCCTGTGGCACAGCCCTGAAGCCAGTCCGCGCACGTATCAGCCGGACAATGTCCCTGTGCCCTTTGAGGCGGACGGAAATCATCTTCTGCTGCGACCCGCCGTCGAGCAGACTACCGGCATACAGAAAGAGCTGAATATCCTTCTGGCCCCGACCGGCACTGACGTGACCCTGACGCATCGTCTGATCAACCGCTCCCTGTGGCCCGTGCGATGTGCCGCCTGGGGGATCACCGTGATGGCCCCCGGAGGCATCGAGGTCCTGCCGCAGGCACGGACAGACACCGGACTGCTGCCCAACCGTTGCGTCGCGCTGTGGCCGTATGCGCACATGGACGACGAGCGCGTCCACTGGGGAAACCGGTTTGTCCTCCTGCACCAGGACCCGGCACGAAAAGCCCCCTTCAAGATGGGCCTGACCAACGAAGCCGGATGGGCCGCCTACTTCAACCGGCAGACCGTCTTCATCGAACGCTTCCCGTGGGCGGCCGGCGGCGTTTATCCGGATTTCGGCGTGAACTGCGAGAGCTACACGACCGACTTCATGCTGGAGATGGAAACGCTTTCGCCCCTGTGCACGCTTGCACCCGGCGAAGCCGTGACGCACGTCGAGACCTGGTCTCTGGTAGACGTACCATGCCCGGACCTGTCCGAAGATGCTCTGGCCGCTGTGCTGAGCAACCGCTGTCACCTCGCCGTCTGATATCCACGGCCACAGCCGGGGAGCAGCGTCCGACGACGGTCAGTCCAGCGGCCGGTGCTGCTCCCATTGCCATGCCGTCCGGATGATCGTTTCAAGATCCGCAAGCTGCGGCTTCCAGCCGAGCTCCGTGCAGGCCCGTCTGTTACCCGCCACGAGAACGGAGGGATCTCCGGAACGGCGTCCCGCCAGAACCGTCGGGATCGCGTGACCGACAACGCGCTCCGCCGTCTCGATGATCTGCCGCACAGAGAACCCCGCGCCGTTGCCCAGATTGTAGACTGCCTGTTCCTGACGCGCCAGCGATTCCAGGGCAAGCACATGAGCATCGGCAAGATCGTTCACATGAATATAGTCGCGGATGCAGGTACCATCGGCCGTGGGGTAGTCTGTGCCGAACACACTGATAGAAGGCCTCCGGCCGGAGGCAGCCTGAAGCACCAGCGGGATCAGGTGCGTCTCGGGATCGTGATCTTCGCCGATGCCGCCGTCCGGATCGGCACCCGCCGCGTTGAAGTACCGCAGCGAAACAGAACGCAGCCCATAGGCGGCCCCGTAGTCGCGGAGGATCCCCTCGATGGTCAGCTTGGTGCGCCCATAGACATTCGTTGGTACCAGAGCGCTGTTCTCCTCGATAGGAACGCCGGCAGGCTCACCGTAGACGGCAGCGGTACTTGAGAACACGATGCGCTCCACGCCGGCAACACGCATGGCGTCGAGCAGGTGCAGCGTCCCGCCCACATTGTTGACATAATAGGAGCGCGGATCCGTCATGGACTCCCCCACCAGGCTGAACGCCGCAAAATGGATCACACTGCCCACCCGGAACTGCTTCATCACCATGGCAACGTTCGCCGTGTCGGCGATGTCGCCGACAACAAGCGGCACACCCGATGGCACCGCCCAGCGATGCCCCCTGGCAAGATTGTCCAGCACAACGACCCCATACCCCATCCGTATCAGCCGCCGCACGGTATGAGAACCAATATATCCGGCTCCGCCGGTTACCAGGACTGTCTCTTTCATGATTACCTCCCGAATCCGACGCCAGTATAATGTGGATTCAGACACACAGCAATCTTGTCCACCTATTTGTTGTCCCAACACCACCCCCACCTGTACAAGCAGAAGCCGCACGGTATACTGGCCTGGAAACGCCGGCACGTGATGCACCCGGCGTCAGCGGGAGGATGATGATGGCTGAACTTCGATGGAATCCGCTGCTGCGGACATGGACAATGGTTGCAGGCAACAGACAGAAACGACCGAATCTGCAGGCCGCCGGCTGCCCGTTCTGTTCCGGTTCCGGCAAAGTGCCGGATCACTACGACGTGTTCGTTTATGACAATGATTTTCCAGCGCTGACGCTGCACCCGGACGAACCCGACCCCGTGGAGACCGGACTTGCGCCCGTGGCCCCCAATTATGGCAAATGCGAAGTCATCCTGTACTCCCCGGAGCACAACGCCAGTCTGCACGACCTGAGCGTACCGCATATCACGCGCCTGGTAGAGGTGTGGACCGAGCGGCAGCGCACCCTCTCCGCGGACCCGCGCATCAAGTATATCTTCCCCTTCGAGAACCGTGGCGAGGAGGTCGGCGTTACCATGCTGCATCCGCACGGCCAACTCTACGCCTACCCGTTCGTTCCGCTCAAGATCGCGACCGAGCTGGACAGCGCACGCGCCTGGCATGACCAGCATGGCGGCTGCCTCTTCTGCGATCTCCTGCACGATGAGGAAGCGGACGGACGGCGTGTCATCCTTGCCAACGACAGTTTTGTGGCCTTCATCCCGTCTTTTACCGATTACCCCTACGGCGTGTTCATCGAGAGCCGCACGCACCGGTGCTCGTTCCTGGACTTTACTGCGCAGGAACGCACCGACCTGGCCCGCATCCTCAAGAACCTTACCGGAGGATTCGACCTCCTGTTTCACCGGCGCTTTCCCTACATGATGTGCATCCATCAGACGCCGGTCAACAGTCCCGCCTATGCGGGCTGCGAGCAGTGGTACCATTTTCATATCGAGTTCTATCCGCCCCTGCGGGGTGCAGCGGCGGTCAAGTATTACGCCTCGTCCGAGATGGGAGCCTGGGCGGCCTGCAATCCCATGCGCGTTGAGGAAACAGCCCCCGCTCTGGCTGCGGCCTGCCGGCAGTTCGAACAGGCATCGGGGAGGGCGTGACCATGACCGTATCCCCTGCTGAAGAATTCGTGCGTCTGTACGGCGCCGGAGACCGCGAGCTGCGGACGTTTTTCGCTCCCGGCCGGGTCAACCTGATCGGGGAGCACCTGGACTACAACGGCGGGCTCGTCCTGCCGGTGGCGATCACTCTGGGCATCACGGCCGTCTGCCGGTTGCGTTCCGACCGCCTGATCCGCCTGCATTCACGGGAGGATGCGCGTGACGTCGAGATCGATCTGGACCATCCCATCGCGCACGATGCCGCGCGGGGCTGGGGCAACTACCCGGCGGGAGTCCTGCACGAACTGGTGTCCCGGGGCGTGCCGGTACCGGG
>CAZEWU010000145.1:659-4332 GCA_964516155.1 uncultured Caldisericota bacterium | reverse complement strand
CCTTTTTCCTTGAGGAACCTGTCGAGTTGCTCGATCGTGCTTTTGACAAAAGCTTCCCGCTCGCCGCGTTTGACAGCAACCAGCCTTGCAAGGCGCCGATAGTCTTCAGGATCAAGATACCGGAATGCCAAGTCCTCCAGTTCCCATTTAAGTTCATAAATCCCCAGACGATGAGCCAGGGGAACATAGATCTCCATAGTTTCCTGAGCGATACGTTGCTGTTTTTCCTCCGGCAGGTACTGGAGCGTACGCATATTGTGCAACCGGTCAGCCAGTTTGATGAGAACAACACGCAAATCCGCCGCCATGGCAAGCAGGATCTTGCGTACATTCTCAAGATTGTTCTCTTCACGGGACAGATAACTGAGGCCGTGCAGCTTTGTCACACCCTCAACGAGTGAGGCGACATTGGAGCCGAAGTTTTCTTCCAGCTCCTTGCGTTCTGTTTTGGTGTCTTCCAGAACATCATGCAGCAGACATGCCGCATACGTTTCTGCATCCAGACGATACTCAGCCAGGATAAGCGCAGCCTTGACAGGATGGAGCATATACGGAGCGCCAGAGGCACGTTTCTGATCTCCATGCCTCTGGCGCGCAAACGCAAACGCCCGTTCAACAAGGCTGATTTCTTCAGGAAGAAGCCAGCCTTGCAGAGTTGTTACAAGCGTCTGAAATTCTTTATCAACGTCTAACTCGGTATCAGTGTTCAAAGATCAAGAAGAGAAACAACCCTTCCGCCGCTCAGTTTACTGGCCCCGTGAAGATCCTTCAGCGTCACCAGGAACGCATAAGCCACAATGTCCCCGCCAAGTGAACGGACAAGGTCGGCCGTAGCGCTCACCGTACCTCCGGTTGCAAGAAGATCATCAACGATGAGAACACGTTCGCCAGGCTTGATGGCATCGTCATGCATCTCAAGAATGGAAACGCCATACTCAAGCTCATATTCTTTCCGCACCGACTTATACGGCAGTTTTCCCGGCTTGCGGGCAGGAACAAAACCGACGTGTAATACATAGGCAAGAGCTGCACCGACAATGAATCCTCTCGCTTCCACGGCGACAAGTTTGTCAATGTGGTCATTTTTGAAATGGCCTGCCAGTTCGTTAATAGACCAGTCAAACGCATCTGCATTCCCCATAAGAGGGGTCAGATCCCTGAACATAATCCCCTTCTGGGGAAAATCCGGAATGTCACGTATATAATCTCTAAGATTCATGTCGCCTCCCTGCATTATCCTGTATTGACCTCATAGGAGAAGATTCGGCAGCGGATACCGCTATGCCTTCTGCAAAGCAGCTTTTTTTTCATGGCGCTGCGTCCATAATACCAGGAGCGGAGTCGAAATGTAAATCGACGAATACGTTCCTGAGATGATACCAACCAATAATGTCGTCGAAAAATCACGGATACTGGCGCCGCCCATAACGAACAGCACCGCTACCGCAAGGAACGTCGTAAACGACGTATTGAAAGAACGCATCCATGTTTCGGTAACTGCCGTATTCGCCAGTTGGTCAAACGGCTCTTTCGTCCGATAACGGAGCTTTTCCCGGATTCGATCCATCACGACGACGCCGTCCTGGACGGAATAGGTTGTAATGGACAGAAAAGCTCCTACAAATGGTGCATTGAGCGGTACACGGAAGATCGCAAGGATTCCCAGTACCACAAAGATGTCGTGGACCATACCGAGAATAGTCGCCAGGCCAAAAGAAAACTTGAACCGGATACTGATATAAAGCAGCGTAAACAGCAGCGAAAGCCCGAGAGCAACGCCAGACCTCCGGAGTAGATCACGCCCGATGACCGGTGCGATGGAAGTAATCTGTTTTGTACCAGCGTCTACCGTACCAAACTTTGCTTCTATAGCGGAGATAATCTTACCGCTGACGGCTGGATCGATTTCTTTGGCTTCGATCTTGATCGTGACGCCCTTCTCCCCGCTGCGCTGCACAGTAGCGGTGGAATAACCATTAGCAGCAAGGATGGAGCGGACGGAAGCTTCATCGGGTGCTCGCTCAAAAGAGGCATCAATAAGCGTTCCCCCAACAAAATCGATGCCAAACTTCAGAGGCATGCCGAGGGCAAACGTATTGACCACCATGGCAATGATGCCAAGAGAAATGATGATTGCAGATGCAGTGAACCACGTACGTGTCTTGCCAATAATGTTCCATTGAAGAACTCTTTGTCTGAACGTCATTTTCGCACCCGCCTAACCGAGGAATTTACTGCTGTTCTTGGCAATGCCAGGAGTAAGCAGAAGGTCAACCAGCGTGTGGCTGGCGAATACGGCTGTAAACATACTGGCAAGAACACCAAGAGAAAGCGTTACCGCAAAGCCCCGCACTGTTCCTGTACCAAAATAGAAGAGAAAAGCAGTGCCGACGAGGACCGTGAGGTTAGAATCAAAAACAGCGCGGAATGCCCGTGCAAACCCTGCAGCAATTGCTCCTCTGACGGTTCTCTTGGCACCCAGCTCCTCACGAATACGTTCAAAGATAATACAGTTGGCATCAACCGCCATACCGATAGAAAGGATAGCTCCTCCAATGGCTGGCAGCGACAGAGTCGCATGCAGGACCAGATACATTGCCATAAGAATGTCCGCATAAACAAGCAGGGCAATACCCGAAACAATACCCAGGTAACGATACTGGACAAACATCCAGATAATAACAAGTACAAATGCAATAACAGCCATGAGAACACCGCGACGGGCAAACGTACTTCCCAGCGACGGACCAACGACTTCTTCACCGATGGTCGTCAACTTGACCGGCAATGCGCCGCTCCTGAGCAGCAAAGCATAATTACTGGCCTGCTCTGAGGTAAAACCACCCTGTATGACGCCCTGACCGTCAGAAATGACAGAGTCAACCGTCGGACTCATCAGCAATTGGCTATCAAGATAAATAGAGATCTTCTTGCCGATATTAGCCGTTGTTGCGGCTGCAAATGCTTTTTTACCAACATCATCAAGCTGGAACGAGATTTCAGGCTCTCCAAGATTGCTTTGCTCCTGACTGAACACAAGTTTGGCGTCCTTGAGGTTTGAACCTGACACCACGACCTTGCCATCCGGAGTTTTGAATTCAAGAAGTGCCGTCTTCCCGATAAGTTCTTTCGCACGTTCAGGATCTTCCCAACCGGGAAGCTCGACAATGATGCGTTTGGAATTTGCCCCCTGACGCACGACAGTAGCTTCGCTGACGCCCAGAGAATTGACACGTTTTTCGATAACTTGCACAGCTGCATCAACGGCATCATTCGTTGCTTTGGACGCAGCAGAATCCTGTGCCTCCAATGTAATGCGTACGCCGCCCTTCAGATCAAGTCCCAATTTAGGAGCGAGCTTGGAATTCTCTATCCCCAGTCCATGATAGTTAATAACGCCAGCAACTGCTGCTACAATAATAACCAAAACCAGACTTGCTGTGACTTTCGACCGCATTCTGATTCCTCCTCGTTTCTAGAACAGAACAAATCTACATCAAATGAGAGCTAGTGTCAATGAAGGCCCGGGCTGAGCGCTTATTACCACGCTCGGTCCGATGAGGCAGTATAACGATCAATGAAGGAGCGTTTATATTCGGCAAATGTTCCCTGCGTAATAGCCGATCGGATCTCGCTGACAAGCGTGTAAAGAAAATGAAGGTTATGGATGGTC
>CAZEWU010000145.1:0-649 GCA_964516155.1 uncultured Caldisericota bacterium | reverse complement strand
CGCAAGGGTCCCCGCCAGCATTTCATTGGCTTTGAACAGATGCCGCAAATATGCCCGTGTGTAGTGACGGCACATATAACAGGAACAATCTTCTTCAATCGGCCGGAAATCGCGTTCATAGATGCTCTTGGAAATCTTGACGGCCCCGTCACGCGTGAATACCATCTGATTGCGCGCGATCCTTGTGGGAAGAACGCAGTCAAACATATCGACACCACGGCTGACGACTTCCAGGATCCCGATCGGATCTCCCAAGCCCATGAAGTACCGGGGGAGTTCCGGGGGAGCATACCTTAAGCTGTGATCCAGCATATCCATGGTCAGCTGGCGTTCTTCGCCGACACTGAGACCTCCAATAGCGAATCCCTGTGGTTCTGCTTCCAGGATACGGCAAGCTGCTTCTTCCCGGAGATCTCCAAAGAAACCACCCTGTGTGATACCGAACAAGAGCTGATGGGAAGATCCCATAGCTTGCTTCGCCCGGTGAAACCACGCAATGGTCCGGTTCAGATCTTTCTCTGCCGTGCTGCGTTCAGAAGGATACCCTGTGCAGATATCCAGAGGCATGACAACATCTGAATCCAGATTCTTTTCAATGGCGATAACGCGTTCCGGTGTAAACATGTGACGGGAGCCGTCAATGAACGAC
>CAZEWU010000144.1:0-4368 GCA_964516155.1 uncultured Caldisericota bacterium | reverse complement strand
AGGATACGGCCATGTGGGACCGCGTTACCGCTCAGTCCAAGATGGCGGCTTTCATCGCTGCGCATCCTGGCAAGATCGAAGCTGTGTTCGCCAACAACGACGACATGGCGCTCGGCGCCATCGAAGCTCTCAAGGCAGCCGGGCTTGACAAGGGTGGCAAGATCATCCCCGTCGTCGGTGTCGATGCCACTCCCGCCGGCCTGGATGCCATGAAGCAGGGCACCCTCATCGGTACAGTCCTCAACGACTCCACCAGACAGGCCGATGCCACGTACGATCTGGCATATGCTCTTGCCACCGGCGCCACGAGCATCACAACCAGCGTCGGACCTCTCTGCGACCAGAACGGAACCGTAGATGCTGCAAAAGGTCGGTATGTCTGGGTTCCCTACGTCAAAGTGACGCCGGAGAACTACACAAAGTATGTCACCAAGCAATAAGATTCTGGAAGCCTAACAGCTGATGGACTTGCGGAGGAGATCACCGGGAGAAAAGCCTGTGGTTTCCTCCGTTTGCAGTTTGTACGTTAATGGAGCGGAGGTGTCATCTCCATGAGTAGCAACGAGTACGTTCTTGAGATGTCCCATATCTCCAAATCGTTTGCCGGCGTCAAAGCGCTTGATGACGTCAACCTGAAAGTACGTCCCGGAACAGTACACGCACTGGTTGGAGAGAATGGAGCAGGAAAATCGACGCTGATGAAGTGCCTGTTTGGTCTGTATACTCCGGATGCAGGCGAAATCACGTTCGACGGCCGGCGCGTATCCTTTGCGAATGCCAAGGAAGCTATCGACGCAGGCATTTCCATGATCCAGCAGGAATCGTCGGCCGTCCCTCAGCGCAACATCCTGGAGAACTTCTGGCTGGGGCGCTTTCCCATCAAAAGCTATGGGCCTTTCAAGGTTGTCGACGAGAAGAAGATGTACAAAGACTGCAAGGCTGTTTTTGACGATCTTGGCATCAGCGATCTTGATCCAAACATGAAGATGGCTCAACTGTCTGCTTCCAAGATTCAGCTGGTGCAGATAGCAGAGGCGGTCTCCTACCACTCAAAAGTGATTATTATGGACGAGCCGACATCCTCGCTCACCGAGGACGAGGTCCAGCATCTTTTTGAGATCATCAGAAGATTCAGAAGCCAGGGCGTGGCCATCATCTATATCTCACACCGGATCAACGAGATCCTGGCTGTTTCCGACGAGGTCACGATCCTGCGCGACGGCAAACTGGTCGGTGACTATCCCGCCAGCGAGCTCACGAACGAGAAGATCATCAATCAGATGGTCGGTCGCACACTGACAAACCAGTTTCCTCCCCGCCTTAATACGCCCGGCGACGACGTCGTCCTCAAGGTCGAGCACGTAACGTCTGTCGTCGAGCATTCATTCAAAGATGTGAGCTTTGAGGTGCACAAGGGCGAAATTTTTGGTATCGGGGGTCTGGTCGGCGCCCAGCGCAGCGAACTGGTCGAAGCACTTTTCGGGCTTCGCGGTATCGCGAGCGGAAGCGTCAACATCGACGGGAAGAAAGTCGCCATAACAAATCCCAGGGACGCGAAGAACTACAAGATGGCCCTTGTGACAGAGGAGCGCCGCGCAACAGGGATCTTCCCCCTGCTTTCCGTCCTCGACAACACCATGATGGCCAGCCTCCGGCAGTACTCGAACAGACTGGGCGTTTTGTATCAGAAGCGGGGCAAGATTGACGCGACTGCAAGCGTGGAAGCACTGAGAGTCAAAACGCCCTCGATGCTGACTCATATCCAGGATCTATCAGGCGGCAATCAGCAGAAGGTCATCCTTGCCCGCTGGCTCGTCACCAACCCCGATATCCTGATCCTGGACGAACCGACGCGTGGTATCGATGTTGGAGCAAAATACGAGATCTACACGATCATGGCTGATCTCGCCAAGAGTGGAAAGGCCATTATCATGATCTCCTCGGAGCTGCCGGAACTCCTTGCCATGTCCGACCGCATCATGGTCATGTGCGAAGGAAAGGTCACCGGTATCCTTGACCGGGCGGAAGCGACCGAAGAACGTGTCATGACGTACGCAACGATGCTCATATAACGGGAGAGCTAAAGATGAGTAAAGAGACATCTACCAGTTCAAAACGACGTTTGAGTATGGTCTCTGTCCGGCAGTTCACAGGCAAGAACGCTATTGCCCTTGTGTTGCTGATACTGGTCCTCGCCATCGGCATCATACGTCCCTCGTTCCTGGGGGGAGGCAATCTTCTGGACATTCTGAGAGTCTCATCGGTACGCCTGCTCATTGCCCTGGCGGTTACCGGCATCCTGATCACCGGAGGAACGGACCTTTCGGCAGGACGCACTGTCGGGCTTGCAGCCGTCATTGCTGCATCGCTCGCACAACGCCCGGATTATGCCAGCAAGATCTTCCCGCATCTGCCACAACTTCCGATCATCGTTCCGATCATTGCCGCAATGGCCGCCGGGTGTCTGATGGGCCTCATCAACGGCATCATCGTCGCGTTCCTCAACGTGCCGGCTTTCATTGCGACGCTGGGCACCATGACCATCGCCTACGGCGCGGCATCCCTGTACGTCGATCGTCCGCCGCTCGGGGCGGCGCCCATCGGAGGACTCAAAGACTCCTTCACAAATCTGGGGAGCGGGACCATAGGATTTCCGCATTTCTCTGTTCCTATCATTGTTGTCATAGCACTGGGAGTGTTCCTGGTCTACTGGTTCATCCTGGAGAAGACGAACCTGGGCAAGAACATCTATGCAATCGGTGGAAACGCCAATGCTGCGGCTGTTTCCGGCGTCAACGTACGCAAGAACCTTGTCATCATCTACACGATCGCCGGTGTCCTCTATGGACTTGCCGGCGTCCTTCTCTCAGCTCGAACCGGAGGAGCAACCAACGAATATGCACAGGGCTATGAGCTGGACGCCATTGCGGCCGCTGTTATCGGCGGCGTTTCAATAACGGGCGGCGTTGGTACAGCCATGAACGCCGTCATAGGCGTTCTCATTTTTGAGGTCCTTAACAACGGGCTCGTCGTCCTGGGTGTCTCCGCCTACTGGCAGCTGGTCATCAAGGGTCTTATCATCGTTGCGGCTGTCGCACTCGATATTCGCAAGTACACAAAGAAACGCTGACGCTAGAGATCGGTCGGTTAGTCCTTTGGGCCCGGCATAACGCCGGGCCTTTTTGCAAGTTCGTTTCCCTCTAGGATCCTGATTGCAGCGTGAGCGCGACATCAACGATGTCGGTCTGGCTGCCGTCCTTGGGGCTGGCCAGGAAGACGCGGAGAGTACCGCCGCCCGTCGGCGCCGTGGTACTCACCAGAGTCAGGGTCTGGTCAAAGGTCCCGAAATCCGGTGCACCTGCGGAGGCCATGAAACTTCCCTGACCCAGGGAAGTCAGAGCCGCAGACGACGATGCCAGGATAAAAGCCTCCCAGCTGACGGTCGCTTCAAACGCGCGCGCCTTGCCCTGAAGAGGCACCGTAGCCTGCCATGAGCCATCGTCCTGTTTGGCAAAGCTCACCGTGGCACGGGCGCGCGGGCTGGTCACTTCGACGTTTCCCTCTCTGGACCACAGCGATCGGGGCGTACAGCCGGCTGTTGCCAGAAGCAGGATCAGAAGTACCGGAACGATTGTTCTTCTCATGGCGCTCACCACCTTTGCTGCAGTATAGCATAGGATATGCGCAGCCAACAACGGCAAAGGGTCCTGCGTCAGGACGATGTCAGTGAAAGGGTGATCGTCCCAGTCGAGGCCTGCCAGTTCACGGTCATACCCAGAGACTCGCCGACGAACCGGAGGGGCAGCAGGGTGCGCCCGGACCGAATGACCGGCACGACCTGCGCGTCTTCATCGATGGGCATTGATTTCCCGTTCAGAAAAGCGGTGTCGCTGCCGATCACAAGCTGCAGCGTATGTCTGCCCAGAGTCACAGAAGCCTTCTTTGAAGCTGCATCCCAGTCAACCGAGCCGCCGAATGCCTCCAGGACGGCACGGACGGGGACCATCGTGCGGCCGGCGATGATCACCGGCGGAGCATCCAGCGTGGCGGAAGAAGCGACACCGTCATGGAAAATGCTGAGCGTCGTACTCCCAAGCTTCATGATCGCTGTTACCGGTGCCGACGGGGTTGCCGGCACCTGGGGGACAGACGGCGTCGACGGGGTTGTCCCGTTCAGCCATACTGTAAATGCAGCCGTCACGGGCAGGTGGTCACTGTATCCTCCGGACGAATGGTGCGTCCCGGAGACCCGCCACCTGTTGGGGACCTGCCGCCCGTCGCCGGCACGCTCCGAAGAGAGGAGAAACGGCGCCCGGAACACACTGAAGGTCGCCTCGTCATAACTCAGGCCTGTGTGGTCAAAGAGAC
>CAZEWU010000143.1:0-4378 GCA_964516155.1 uncultured Caldisericota bacterium | reverse complement strand
GGACACCGGTCGCAGCGTCTATCGTTGCTGCTCCCGTGCCCGGCGCTACAGACCAGGTGACCGTCTTATCCGTTGCGTCCGCTGGAAGGACTGTTGCGTTCATTGCCAGAGTCATTCCATTGACAACGGTGGTCGCACCGCCTGCACCTGTGACCGTGATACCTGTTACAGCAACAGGCGCGCTGATGACGATGGAGAAGTCCTTGAAAACCGCCTGACCAGAGCTGACAAGCTTAAGGTTGAAGTTGTACGTGCCGGCTGTCGTCGGCGTACCCTGAAGAGCGGCGGTCGCAGAACTTATAGACGGTTCCCTCGGCGTCAGCGGAGTAAGCGACAGTCCGGGCGGAAGGGCTCCGCCGTTCAGAGACCATACGTAGCTTATGCCATCGCCACCGACAGCGCTGAGCACCTGATAGTATGGCACTCCGGTGAAACCGCCCGGCAGAGGAGAGGCAGTCGTGATCCCCAATCCTGAACTGTACACCTGCAGGGTATACGCATTGCTCACCGTGCTGATTCCATCTGTTACCTGCACTGTAAACGTATATGCACCCGCCTCGGTAGGAGTTCCGGCGATAGTGCCGCTGGAAGCAAGAGCAAGCCCCCTCGGAAGGGTGCCGCTCACCACAGAGTAAGTATAGGAACCGGTGCCACCGACCGCCTGAAGAGTGGTTGTATATGCCTGATCAACCGTTGCATCAGGAAGAGAAGTCGTAGTAAGTTCAAGAGCTGTAGTAGCGTTCCCGGCATAGTCGAAGGCTACAACCTGGAAACCATCGCCGGCCGGAATCTCACACGATGTCGCCATCGGGCCAAGCGGCGGCTGATGGGCCCATGTATTCGGGTCCGCAGCGGGGTCGCCATGGTAGACGAAGTATCCCCAGAGTCCGCTGCCTGTATCAGAGCCGGCAAAGTTAACTACCTTTGTTGCCGCTGTTGCTCCTGCTCCGACCGAGGTAATCGCAACGGTAGGGGCCACCGTGTCAAGAATAATGGGCAGATCGATGACCTGTGGCGCATCAGCATACGCGCTGTTGAACATCTTGAACGGGGTAGCCGTGTAGGTCAGATGGTATGTTCCATCAGGAGCGCTGGCTCCTGAGTCAAGCTTGCCATCCCACCACCACATGGCATTGGTATCAGGGTTCGCGTAATACCACGAATGCTGAGTCTTATATTCAGCATAGTTACCCTTCCAGAGCCCGTTGTAGCTGTCGATCTGCTTCACAACAGTGCCCTCGCTATCTTTGACATCGATCGTGACATTACCGGCATTCCGCAGGGCATACATGCTGGCAAGCAACTTGTCCTGTCCGCTGATGGCCGGGTTCCACCCGATATGCGCCAGATCAAGGGTCCCGTCGAAGTCCTGGCCAAGATACCCCAGGCTTGTGCTCGATGCAGTAGCACCAAAAGCCCATGTCAGACCTAATCCATTACCAGACAGCTCCTGCGAGAAATTATGATCAGTGTCGCTGGCTTCCGGATCAAGGATAGGGTTGTAGGCCGCATCGGCCTTGTTGAAGTCATTCCAGCTGCCCATGAACCCGGTATACGGGACATGGAGCGCAACGCCTGAAGAAGTAGGTGTCAGAGAAACAAATCCCTCGATATACGGGAAACATCCATCGGGCAACTTTGCAGCGCTCAGATTGAGCGATACAGCTAACGAAGCGGTACCCCCTGCAGGAACCGTGATCGAGCCGGATGGAGCCATCCCGATGACAACGCCGGTGACCGCCTGAGCGGAACCATCGATCCTGACAGATTGGGTTGTCACGCCGGGAGTATAGGTCACAGCGGTTGTCCCTGTGTTACGCAGCTGCAGCGTAAACAAAGCGGGGACTGTAGCGTAGTCGGTTAAGCTGCCCAGGTTGATATACGGCAAACCAGTGTCCTTGGCAACGACGGTCACGCTGTTGTGCAGCGCGTCCGAGACGTTGATGCGACCGGCTCCCTGGGCGTGGGGCGAGTAGTACTGATCGCTGATCGGATCCACCAGCAGTTTGGCTGTATTCATCAGCGCGATCTTCACCATTGCCGGCGTCCAGTCCGGATGCGCTTCTTTGATAAGAGCGGCCGCAGCGGTAACATGAGGAGACGCCATGGACGTACCGCTCATGTTCTCATAGCTGCCCATCGACACGGGAACAGTCGACCAGATACCACCGCCGGGAGCGGTCAGGTCTGGTTTGAAGGAAAAGTCAGGCCCAGGACCCCACGATGAGAAGCTCGAAATCACATCCGCAGGCCCGCCGTATGTGCACTGGGACCACGGAGCGGTCACAGATCCGCCAAAGCGGACGGTCGTCACCGTCGGCGTTACCGCGAAAATATTGCGAGTGAAGACGACGGGGATCGTGATCAGGGGCGCGAGCGTCCCGTTGTTCGTCATGCCAAACATATATCCGGCGCCCAGGTACTTGTCCGTCGGACTGTAGTAAATGACGCCGATTGCGCCCTTCTGCTGGGCGGCACTTGCGTAGATGACGCGGTCGTTGCCACCTTTGCGTGCCATCACAGCGATCTTACCGGTCAGAGCGCCGGCGGCCAGCGTGCTGGGATCCGTCGTACCAAGCATGACAACCGGCACATCCGCCGTTGTTCCAAAATAAGTCTTTGGATCGGGCGTGTCTGTTCCAGTGTTAAAATATGCGATGCCTGGAAGTTCATATCCCCATGCCGTACCATTGCTGTCGGTGAACCCAAACATCGAATAGCCGCCGTTGTCCGACGAAGCCACCGAGATAGAATCCGGCGTCAGGGACGGAGATCCGACGGTGCTCATGTCGGGATACGAAGGATAGTAGCCCGTTTTGTCATAGGAATTAGCGGAGTTTCCGGCCGAGAGCGAGACAACGATCCCGTTGTTGATACAAGCCTGGATAGCGGTCTGCTCTGGATCCGTAGGATCCGCCCAGCCGGCAACAGAGCCAAAACTCATGTTGATACTGGCGACTGGAGGATGCGTACCCTCCGGGCCGCCGTCCAGGTTGTTGGGATCAGCCATGTACTCGAACGCCCGCATGATGGCGATCGAACTGGCTGAGCCTGTACCGCCCGGAACAATCTTGGCGAATACCAGCTTTGCCTTCGGCGCCACGCCCTTTACCGTCCCGTCAGCTGCAATGATGCCGCTGACATGGGTCCCGTGGCCGTTGCCGTCCATCGGGTCGGCATCGTTGTCCCCGAAGTCATATCCGGCGACGATCTTGCTTGTCGGGAACGTACTGGCCGATGTACCGCCGAGATCCGGATGGTGATAATCGACACCGGTGTCGACAACACCGATATACATACCGGTTCCATCAACACCGGGGTCACTCCAAACACCAGAAGGACCCGACCCGATCAGATTGTTCGAAGCAACGTCGTTGATGGTGTAGATCCTGGCGATATGGACATTCGCAACGCCCACTGCCTGAACGAGCGCAGCAAACTGCGACTTGGCCACTGTAGCGGTAATGGTGTTGACCAGAATGCTCGTCCGCTCCACATTGCTGAGACCGACGCCTGCAGCAGTGATGCTCTTGATCGTTGCGTTCTGAGCGCTCTTCTCGGCATCCACAACCGGCGCAGCGCCGCTTGTGCTCAGACTGCTGATAGATGTTCTGCTCTGTGCAGCATATTGCGCTACAGAGGGGGCTCCCGGGATCGTAATAATAACATTCAGCGTTGTAGCATTCTGCAAACCGCTGAGGACTTCCGGGGGAACCCGTACGCCGGCGAGTTCATCACTCCCAGGCGATGAAACAGGATTCGCAACCGCATGACCAGATGATGCCTGATGACCAATTGAATTAAGATAAGCCGCACGGTCACTCTGCAATTTCTGTGTCGAAATCGCTGCCGTGCCGGCACGAACAGTACCAACGTTCGAGACTGCCGTAAGGCACAGACTCAAAGCGACTAACAGGCAGACAATACGTCGTAAGCTCTTCAAGCAAACCTCCTCTGATACCCTTCCGATTTGATTTCTGCGTTCCCTCCACCATAAGCAACAGCCAACATAACCACAACCCTCTAGGACATCCACCTCCATACCAAACGTCTCATCCGACCAGTACTCCCGTTGCAGAAAACCGGGCCTGTGTTTCGCATGTTGTTGCCAGACTATCAGATTCCATTTTTTTGTCAATCCGTCTGAACATCACCAGTCTCAGCACCAAACACGTTTTTCCTGAAGAGTTGTAACATACGTAGCATATGTGTTCCGCCTCATTTATGCAAAACCCCCGGACAGGGGGGGACGGAGCAATGGACGGGAGAGGTGGAGAGAGGAAGGACGGAGAGGAACGGGGAACAGGACGGAGAGCGGAGAAGGATCGATGATAGAAAAAGAGGAGGGGTGGATATGGAAAAAGACATGACCCTGGCA
>CAZEWU010000142.1:0-4391 GCA_964516155.1 uncultured Caldisericota bacterium | reverse complement strand
AGCACGGAAGGCACTGCAAGATTACAACGATATCCGTCTGGCGATTCCTGAACAGATGCCGCTTCTTTTTCTGCTTCACATGTCGCTGTACTCCACTCTGTCCTTCGGAACCTACGCCATGGCCGTGCTGGTCGTGTCACTACGCGTGCACAAACCGGGACTGCCTGCACTTCTTCTGTGGGGACTAGGAATAGGCGAATTTTACCTTTCTGCGCTCCAGTCACGCCTCTGGGCCCCCCTGCATGCCTGGGTAATGCAAACACGCCTCTCGTACCTCTTCGTCAATCAAACATCGAATTTTATCAATGGTACGCCCGCCTACACCCTCTTCACCTCTATCCTTTACTACCTGGCCCTGAGCACCCTGCTCTGGCTGATCGGCATGCTTATTGTCCGGCATGACGACTTATGAGTTACCTACAGGCAATGCAACCATGAAAGGAGATATCTATGGAACACATCTGTGAATTAACAGGTATCTGCAAGCAGTATCGATCCCACAAGACGGTACATGAAGTCCTGCATGATGTCAGCATGACCCTGGATGCGGGCGAAGTCTTTGGCTTCATCGGTCCCAACGGAGCAGGAAAGACCACATTGCTGCGGATCATGTGCGGCCTGGCGCATCCTACGAAGGGGAAGGTAACGGTCCTGGGGGCAGACCTGACAGCCCGGGACGCCAGGCTGCCGGAAGGGATCGGGGTCCTTGTAGAATATCCCTCGTTTATCCCCGAACTCACCGGCAGACGCAACCTGGAACTGCTTGCCTCGATCCGCGGGGTCATCGGCCTTGCAGAGGTCGATGCCACCATGAAACTCATGGGACTGGATCCCGCCAACAAGACGCCGGCGGGGAGGTATTCCCTTGGGATGCGCCAGCGCCTGGGGCTTGCTCAGGCCATCATGGAGAAACCACGGCTCCTTCTGCTGGATGAGCCCACCAACGGGCTGGACCCCCAGGGGGTCGCAGAACTGCGCACCTGTATCCGACATCTGGCAGATCAGGGCGTCGCCGTCTTCCTGGCAAGCCATCTCCTTCACGAGGTAGAACAGGTCTGTGATCACGTAGCCATTGTCAAGCAAGGCCGCGTTCTCCGCCAGATGAGCAAAAACGACCCTGCCCCCTACCATGGGTTTGATCTGCAGGTCAGTGCTGCAGGAGACTGGTCTCTGGTACAGCGATGGGCCAGCCAGCATCAGGCGACTCTTACTCAAAAGAATGGGACGCAGACAGGAACAGTTGCTACCGATGTCACCGTCCCCGTCGCCCTTCGCGATCTGGTACAGGCAGGAGCCAGCATCGAAGCCATCACCCCTGACCGGGACACACTGGAAACAACCTTCCTGCAAGCGATCCAGGAAGAGACGAAGTGACCATCTGTCCGGCAGAGACGAGAACGAGTCAGCGAGATATGATCCGCAGCAAGTGAGATGCCAGGCGGCAGGGAGATGAAGATGAGCCGGAAGCAATCAGGACAAACGGACGCACACTATTCGCTGGAAGGATTCTATGTCCCCGGTGCTCCTTCCGCACGATGTACGCCTCTCCCGAAGGCGCACCGGCACAGGAAGAAATGTCTGACCATTGCCCTTATCCTGATCCTTGCAATCGGATCGCTGATATGGTACCGGTCACAGGCGACTGCGCGCGGAGATGCCGCCCCTCCGGCACTCAACACGCCCTTCAGCATCCTGCACCCCCTTGCCTCGCTCAAGGCACGGGATGCCGAGCAGGCGACATGGAGCGCGCTGTCGGCACAGGATCCGACCGCCATGGAGCATGAGCTGGCGCGGGAAAACGTCTTTTTCCGTCGCGCCGCGACACAGGCACGGGAATGGCAGGTCCTGCTGCTTCCAACGCCACGGCAGCTTGCATCGCCACTCAGAGATGCACTGACTGTCACATCGCCGTTTGGCATGCGCAGACATCCTGTGATCGGCCAGGAGCTGGAGCATCACGGCGTCGATCTGGTTGCAGAACCGGGAACATCTGTCAAGGCGGCCGAACGGGGAATCGTCGCCTGGGAGGGGCACAAGTGGGGATACGGCAACTGTATCGTGATCCGTCATGGAGTGCATCTGGCAACTATTTACGGGCACCTGAGCCACATTGGTGTCCATACCGGGCAATTGGTCCGCAGAGGGGAAGTCATCGGACTGTCAGGTTCTACAGGGTTCAGCACCGGACCACACCTGCATTTTGAAGTACGCGACAATGGAACGCCGGTCGATCCTCTGTCCCTTCTGGACCCCGGGGTTCCTGTAACATCGTCCGATTGATGCTACACTAGCGGAGGTGAAATATGGAACTGGATCAGAAACGCATCTATAGGAGCAGGAAAACAAGAAAACTGCTGTTTATCATTGTTCCAGTGATCGCTGCGCTTGTTGTCGCGCTCCTTCTCTGGCGACCGTGGTATACGCCGAAATCATATCCAGAGTCTGATTCCTGGATACACATTCGATATTCCCATGCGGAGATCAAAAATTATCAGACGCTGGCAAGCAGTGGAAAATCCGAGGATCAATGGCTGCTGGACCCGGAGAAGACTCTGCGGAAATTCATGGAAACAGACGATTCTGGTATCTCGTTTGATCTCCGCGGCGATTACCAGGACCTGCGTTCCGATACTGTTCAGTCCATCCGGGATCTGGGCACAGACCCGGAAAACGGGGATCGTCTATTCCTGGCTACATTCACATCACGGCCAAACACAGTCGTCGTCTTCCGGCTGCGGCAGCTGGGTCAGAAGGGAACCGGCAACGTGTGGTCGATCGTCGGCTACCTGATCACGCCCAAGTCAACGCCGGCTGCCGCCTACAGTACGACCTGGCAACAGTCCAGCAATCCGTTCCTTGAGAATCAGTGAGTTTCCGGCTCTATAACGGCGTATGCCCCGGTCAGATCGCTGATTACCAGTCCCTGGATCTGGTCGGTGTTCACGATCTGGACAACACGCCGTTCGACAGTGTTGACGATCGCCGTCAGATCCGGATCGGTTTCCCTGCTTCGCTGCAATTGCACGGCGACAAGGGTTCCTGCAGAAGTGTACCGCTGCCGGTAACTAGAAGTCACAGACGAAGATGCGCGATTGACAGACTGGATATGGTACGCTGTCAGAGAAGAGACGGCGACCGCCCGGCGACCGGTCTTCTGCACGATAGGATCAGTCATGGCAATCTGCCGCGCCAGCTCCAGCTGAACAAAGAGCGGCGCAGATGTTTTTTGCGCATGCGTGTTGCCTGGGATGTTCATCCCGACAGCTCCTACAAGCATTTTTGAGCCGGGATCCACCAGAACGTATCCATTTGTACCCCGTATCGTCGCACGTACCAGGCCTGTTGCGCTATCCCATCTCGCATCGGTGACCACTGCCGAGCGTGCCCCGGGAGTGACCAGGGCGACCGCGCTGTTCCATTTCCGGCGCAGCGGTGATTCCGCCAGGTCAGCGCTGGAGGTCCCCCGCTGCGTTTCCTGAAGAAGACGCACGCTGGCGGGGATCTGTGCTGTAGCATGGATAGCGATCCGAAGCGGGGCCGTCCCGGCAAACCAGCCGATGACCAGAGCTACCGCCGCCACGGAACAGCAGACGTTTCGCCAGATACGCACATGGCGCCAGTGAACCTGCATCTGCCTGACCCGCTCCATCAGGTGCCGCAGAGTTTCCTCTTTCCGGGCTTCGTATGATTCAGGCGGATCGATCTCGTTCCAGTCGACCGACCGGAGGATGCGATCCAGCTCTTCCTCCGTCAACATTCGTTTATCTTCTTGCTCCGGCATGTATTCACCTCCTCTTCACTACTATAACGCGATAGCTCCGGATTTGCTGAAATTTTCTCACGAAGAACGCGGCAGGCATGATGAAGAGCGTTGCTGACCTGCTTTGCGGTACATTCCAGCGTTCCGGCAATTTCCTTTGGCTTCATATTTTCTTTATAACGTAAGACAAGGCAGGACCGCTCAAACGAGGTCAGCTCCCCGATCAATGCCCGCAGTTCCGCCGTGTGCATCTCGACATTGGCAACAAGCATGTCATACTCAGTATCCGGATCGCCGTCTTCAACACGGAAGGCTGACGCATAGCGCGTTTCGGTGTGGCGATGCCGGAACCAGGTCATCATCTCATTGTCACTCACCCGGCACAGCCATGCCAGGAGTGGAGCGCTTCCATGAGCCAGCCACGGCAGGTTCTCCACCATTTTTGCGAAGACCGCTTCCGTCATATCTTCGGCCAGGTCGCGATCGGTGATCGTATGAAAAATGTGCGCAAACAAACGGTCACGATACCGGTCGTAAAGGACGGCTATCGCTTCCGCATTGCTCAGCGCCTCTTTAAGGAGCTCACGATCTGTCTCTTCGCCCAAATTACATGACCCTCTTTCCCAATAAT
>CAZEWU010000141.1:0-4401 GCA_964516155.1 uncultured Caldisericota bacterium | reverse complement strand
AGCTCCCTCCGCGCTTCCTGCGGAGAAGAACTGGATGCGTCACATGCTCTGGAGATAGCCCAGCTGATCAGACGCCGTACGGCGTTGAGAGATTATGTCGCTCCGATCTACTGTCTGGGTCCATGAATGCCTTTATCGTTCGCTCTGATTTTTAGTACCGTGCGCAGTATAAGCAGTCGTCCAGGCATGTCAAGCCGGGATGAGTGGAATTCTGTCGCAATGGTTATACAGTATGATCAAACATTGCGAGCTGATTTACAGGAGACGTCGTGGACATTCGTGAAGACATCTTACTGATTTCCAGGCTTGAGGTCTTATCATAATTATGGAGGTATACATGAATGTACTGGTTGTCGTCTTGTACCACGAGGAACACCTTCGCAAGCTTCTGGAAAAGCTTCCCGCCATTGATGTCCGGGGGGCGACCGTCATTGACAGTACCGGCATGGGCAAGCTGCTGGCAAACGACGTTCCCATCTTCTCGACCCTCAGCAAACTGTTGTCAGGCGCCAGCAACAGAGTAGAGAATTATACGATTTTCTCAGTGATCCGGACGGATGAGACCCTTGAAAAAGCTATCGCTCTCGTCCATGACATCGTCGGGGACATGAGAAAACCAGGTACCGGCATCCTGTTCGTCCTCCCCGTCAGCAGGGTCGAAGGTCTTGCCGCTCCTCTTTCAGTTACAGGAACCGAGCTGACTGGAGGTGAGCATTCGTGAATGTTATTCTTTCGATCGCTGTTTTTGTCGCCGTCGGCATGGTGCTGGCACGTCTCCTGGAACGCTTGGGCTCCCCGCACGTTCTCAGCTACATTCTTGGCGGCGTTCTGCTCTCGGTCTGTCTGAGCCGTTTCCTTCCCAGGGGATTTGTTGCCGCAGGAGATACAGTAGGCACAATTGCTCTGGGATTCATCGCCTTTGAGATCGGCGATACGTTCCGGCTCAAGAACGTCCGTGAGGTAGGTTCCAAGGGCATCTGGCTCTCGACTGTCCAGGCGATCTTTACTTATGCCGTCGTTCTTGTCGGGTTTCTCATCCTGGAAGCACTGCACATAACCCATCTGCCCGATCGGGTCCCTGTCGCCCTCTTCCTTGCTTCGACGGCTGCCGCTACGGCTCCCGCCGCCACCTTCATGGTCGTTCAGGAATACCGTGCCAAGGGGCCGCTGACCAACTATCTGCTCATGGCAGTCACCTTTGACGACGCCGTCGGGATCATCCTCTTCGACATCAGTATCGTCATCATGCGCATCATCCTGCGCGGCGGACCCCTTCATGTTTCCGAGATGATCCTCGCGCCGCTCCGGGAGATCGGCCTTTCGGCTCTCATCGGAGCCGCCACAGGCTTTCTCATGGTCTTCATGACCAGGTGGTTCCGTTCAAAAGCAGAACAATTGCTGCTCGTGATCATGATCGTCCTCGCGACCGTCGGCATCAGCCAGCTCTTTAATGTTTCATCGCTGCTTGCCTGCATGCTCACAGGATCACTGTTCGCCAACATGGCGCCCTGCGCCACTGAAACTTTTGCCAGTACCGATACCTGGACAAGCCCCCTTCTTCTGATGTTCTTTGTCTTCTCCGGAGCAGACATCAATCTGGCGCTGCTTCCGAAGTTCGCCATCATTGCCCTGTGTTACGTCATCCTGCGCAGTTTTGGCAAGATCTTCGGTTCCTGGGCCGGCGCCCGTATGGTCAAGGCTCCAGCGGATGTCCAGAAATACCTCGGCTGGGCAATGTTGCCGCAGGCGGGCGTCGCCATCGGGTTCGCGGTCATGGCACGTTCCCTCTTTCCCGAATTATCGTATCTGTCCACGATTGTCCTGGCCATCGTCATCGTCTTCGAAATCGTTGGACCAATCGGCGCCAAGTATGCGCTCTTTGGTGCTAAGGAAGTCGCTCCGGAATTTCTGAAACCATCGCAAAAGGCGACAACGCGCTCCTGATCATTCACCCGTCATTAACATCAAAAAATCCACCCGACAGAAACGCCGGGTGGATTTTTTGATCAGTTGCCTGGTATCATGCGTGGATGCCGAACACGACCTGCACCAGGCGGCCGAATCCATAGGACAGGGCCGCGGCGCCAAGACCGGAAATGACCATCTCCCGGATCTTGCGGCGAAACTGGTTGCTGCCGGCCGTAAGCGTAATGATGGAGGCAACCGTTGCCAGGGCAAGCCCGGCGAAAACAACGCTGAGAGCCAGAGCCGTAAACGAATTGCGGGCGATGAAGTAGGGCAGGACGGGGAACAGGAGCCCGACGATATAGGCCGCACCCGTAAACAGAGCGCTGCGGATCTCATGGAAAGGAACGGTCTCCGTCAGGAGCCCCATCATTGCCTCTTTGTTCAGCGAAAGCTTGTCGGCGACCTCCTCGGTCAAGTCGGCCGGCATGCCCGACGCAGTGAGCTTCCGGACAAGTTCGGCACGCGCCCGGCGTGGGGAGACGCTGAACAGAAGTTCCGTCTTGCGCCGGATCCCCTCGTTGACCTGCCGCTGACTGCGGACGGACACCCATGTGCCGATCCCCATGGAAAGAGCGCCGGCCAGACCGACGACCAGGCCGTTGATACCGACGACCTGCGGACGGGTCGGATAGACGGCGGACAACCCGGTGACGGCGCCCAGCAGCTCCACCAGGCCGTCGTTCATGCCCATGACAAAATCACGGACATTGTCGGCAGGCAGCACATTGAACTGCGATTCAAGCTCTTCCTCATGGCCGAGCTCATCCTCGATAAGCCGCGCGACACTGGACTTTTCGACATCGCCGATCACGGCGGAATTCAGGAAGGCATAGTAGGATTCGACGGCCGACTGCTCGGAGATCTCGAGAAACGAGAGGTACCGCCGTGTGCCGAGGATGTGCCGCAGCGACCGCGTCCAGATGAACGTCAGACGCGACGGTTCCGCCGGCGTAACACCGCGCTTGAGCAGAAATGCTTTCCAGAAGGCCGCGTGGGCGGTCTCGACCCGGGCGAGCTCGGCAAAACGTTCACGGAGCTCGATGCTCTTTTCCGACCCTGCAAGATAGGCATACAGCCGGGCGGCACTGTGCTCATCAGCGTAAAAACCAAGCGCCTTCGTCGTTTCATTTATCATGAAAAACTCCTTTCAGAACATCTGTCAATGGCAAAGCCTTTCAGACATCAGCTCCCGTCAGCGATGCAGCCTGTACCGCAGGGTAACTGCCTGCCGGGGACACATCTCATGACAACAGTAACACAAAACGCATTTCTTGCGATCAAAGGTCGGCCATGGCGCAAGGGCGATGGCGCCGGCGGGACACCGCTGGGCGCAGACGCCGCACCGGACGCAACGGGACCGGCTGACCACGGGGATGGGGCGGTTGGAAGCGCCGATGATGCGCTGGAAACCGGCCGTGATCGAAACGGCCGCTGCACCGCCGCTCACATATGTGCGGGGAAGCGCAAACGGCGGATCGACCGGAGTGAGGTCGCCATGGACCAGGGTCTCATCCGGCTGAGGCACAACGCGCGACAACGGTGTTTTCTCCCAGCCGACGCCCATCAGCCGGCACATCGTCCGGTCCGTCAGAACAGGATCGTCGCTTATGATAACGGCGTTCAGCTGCCGGGCGTGTCCGGCGGACGGTCCATCGCCCTCCATGCCCAGGATACCATCCATGACGATGCGTTCCGGAACAGGCAGCGCAGCATGAAGGTCCAGCAGACAGCGTGCAAATCCGTCCGCCGATGCGATCATGTGCAGCCCCGCCCGTTCCGCCTTGGGCGTCAGCCCGAAGAGATTCTTGACGGCACCGGTGATCAGCGTCAGAGCATGCGTCTTGGCTTTGGGAAGATTGAAGATCGCCTTGCATTGCCACAGCAGCGAAGGCAACGTAACGGGACGCGGCGAAAGCGGCTGTTTGAGAGGCGCAGGGGTAAAACCGTGCTGATCCAGGCTGCAAATGGTCAGACGCGCATCACCGGCATCGTCCACAAGACCAAGAGCCGCCGCCAGGCGCTCTGCAGGAATATGATTGCCGGGAATATCGCCGATAATGATACGATATCCCTGGTCCAGCAGGAAATGAACAAAAACACGGACAAAACGCGGATCGGTCGTCAGCGCCCGTTCAGGCTGTGCTTCCTGCAGCAGGTTCGGTTTGACGAGAACGGTATCCCCCGGGACAAGCCCCGCGCAGAGAAATGCACGGTGGGCGCAAAAAATCTGTTCCAACCGGGTTTCGTCATATGCATCAATGCGCTCGATCCATGCCTGCTGCATGCCGGTTCGCCTCCCCTTTCCTCATCAACAGGATAGCTGCGGCCGCAGCGAACTCAACCCCGGAAGCGTTCTTTCTCCGGCTGAGAGCAAAGCGAGTGCTGCGACGGGAGCAGCACCGCAAGAAGGAAGAGCAGTCCCGCCGCCGCGAG